>JAOUHE010000094.1 GCA_029865285.1 Chloroflexota bacterium | reverse complement strand
CATGACGCGGACCTGGCGCTCGCCCATGCCGATCGGATCCTTCTCATGCGCGACGGCCGGATCGTGGCCGACGGAGCACCACTCGAAGTGATCGCCGATCGTGAGCGCTGGACCGCGTGCAACCTGGAGCTATCGTCGCGACGTGTGGAAATAGCGCCGCGCTCCTCGCCCTCTTGGGCACAGGAAAGCGGCGTACCCTCCGAAAGTGTTCGGGCCACAGAAGGAGCACGCCGCGATGGAAACCTACCATGCCCAGACAGTCGATCGCACCGTCTGAGCGGCCGAACGACGGGACCGACCAGCATGCGATCGCGACCACGACCACGTCGGCGCGGCCCGAGGAGCCCGAGCCGACCCAGCTGGATGAGCAGCCCGCCGCGGTGGTGAACACGACCCTGGAGGAGCTGGCGCGTGAGGGTGCGCGGCGGATGCTGGAGCGTGCGCTGGCCGCCGAGGTCGACGAGTTCCTCGGCCGATCCCGCTATCAGCGCCGCCTGTTGGCCGAACACGGCTACCGCAACGGCTACGGTCGACCGCGGGCGGTGGCGATTGGCACGTGGCCGGTCGACGTCCGCGCGCCGCGCGTCCGCGACCTGCCCGAAGATCTCGAGCCGTTTCACAGCTCAATCCTCCCGCGGCGGCGGATGTTTTCGGCCGAGACCCAGCGCCTCTTCGCCCGCCTCTACCTGGAGGGCCTGTCGAGCGGCGACTTCGAGCCGGCCTTCCGCGAACTACTCGGTGAGACGGCACCGCTGTCGAGCTCGACCATCCTCCGATTGAAGGACGAGTGGGCGGCCGAGTACGCCGCCTGGCGAGTCCGCCCGCTGAGCGCTCGGTACGCCTACATCTGGGCTGACGGGATCTACCTCGGCGCAGGGGTCGAGCTCGAGAACAGCTGCCTGCTCGTCGTGGTCGGTGCCCGGGAAGACGGGCGCAAGGAGCTCCTGGCCATGGAGCTCGGCTACCGCGAGAGCACCGCATCCTGGGCGACGGCGCTGCGCGATCTGCGCGACCGCGGCATGGCGGCGCCGCTTCTGGCCTGCGGTGACGGCGGGCTCGGGCTGTGGGCCGCGCTGGACGAGGTCTTCCCGACGACGCGGCACCAGCGCTGCTGGAACCACCGCGTCCTCAACGTATTGGACAAGGTCCCAAAACGGCTGTGGCCCGAGACCCGGCGCCGGCTGCGTGAGGCCTGGAGCTCGGAGTCCCGTGTCGAGTGCGAGCTGCGCCGCGACGCGCTGGTGCGCTGGCTGGAGGCCCACGGCCAGACGAGTGCCGCCGAGACGGTGCTGCGCGACTGGGACGACTTCGTGACCTTCTACGACTTCCCGGCCGAGCACTGGATCCACCTCCGGACCTCGAACCCGATCGAGTCGCTGTTCGCCGGCGTGCGGCTGCGGACCGACGTCGCCAAGCGCATGCGGCGGCGTGAGAACGCCCTGTACCTGGTGTTCAAGGTCGCCCAGCGCCTCGAGCACTCCTGGCGGCCGCTGAACGGCGGGCTGACGGTGATGACCCTGCTGCTGGGAGGCGCTAGGTTCGTCGACGGCGTGTACGTGCCCCGATCGGCGGAGGCGTCGGCGGCGTGATGCAGCAAGCCGATGTTCAGGCGCTGCGTGTTGTCCAGTGTGGAAGCACCGACCAGCGGGCGCCGTGACTGACTGGGCGATCGAGCGCCCGTCGCTCGAGACCACCGACGAAGGCCAGCGCGAATGGGCCGAATGGCTCTTGACCCGATCAGTCCCACGAAGCGACCGTGTCGACGACGCCTACTTGACCGGTCCCTGCCAGCCGCAGGGCGTCAGGTGCGGGGAGATCCTCAGTGGTCGACCGTTCTTGGGTACGAAGGGTCGCGGCAGCGGTGGCTGCGTTCCTGCTCGCTGCATCCATGTCGCAGGTCACTGCCCTGCCCGCAAACGCCGCGTCGGGCGGCGTTTCGCTGTCGGTCCCGCTGGTCCACCAGACCCAGAACCAGTGGTGCTGGGCAGCTTCGACGCAGTCTGTCGTTAAGTACCTGTTCGGCATCACCTACACGCAATGTCAGCAGGCCAACGATCGGTTCAACCGATCTGACTGCTGCCAATACCCGAGCTCCGGGAACTGCAACAAGCCGTCGGCGCTGGCCGACGTTGGGAACTACCTCCACGCCAAGAAGGCTATCGATTCGACCCACGAGTGGTGGTCTCTGAGTTGGTCACAGACAACCGGTGAGATCGGGACTCAGCGTCGACCATTCTTGATTCGCGTCGGCTGGAGTTCGGGAGGTGGCCATATCTTCGTCGGCCGCGGCTATTACTGGCACGATGGCGGCACCGACCAGTTCTCGGTGATGGATCCCTGGCCCAACCCGGCAACTTACGTGTGGTACTCGTGGAGCTACTTTAAGAACAACTCAACGTTCACGTGGACCAACACCCTCTGGAAGATCCACCAATGAGTGCGCGATTCTCGACGGCGGCCGTCGTGGTGCTGCTGGCGTTGCCGCTGCTTACAGGTGCCGGCGGCGACGATCGGATGGATGAGATCGGCAAGGTCGCCGTGGCCTACGCCCAAGGATTCGACGCCTTGCTGCAAGCCGATCCCAGTGAGGGCGACCGCCTTGGGGTGACAGCTGAAGACCTCCAATCGCTCCAGCCGGTGACCATTCTGCCTCTGCGTGCACTCGACGCCCAGTTCAGACAAGAGGACGATGCTCGCACCATTGACATGGCGACGGTCAGCACTGACCTGTGGTGGGTGGTCCTCGGCATCGATTCCGCCCCAAAGATCGTGGTGACGGTCCAGTGGCCCTCGACTGTGGACCAACCGGAGGCAGTCGCCCTGAACCAGGTACCGGCTCAGCTGCTGTCAGATGCGTTGAACGAGGTCGGCGATCCCAATGCAAGGATCGTCTACATCCCGGAGGACGCCACGGTTGTGCTGGGCTCGGCGAGAGGTGTCTCGGTTGCGATGCCTGTTGCCGACGAGGTGTTTCGCGCGGCACTTGAGCTTCCTGATCGTCCGGTTGCCGTTGGGGAATACACCTCGGCGCTCAAGACGCGGCTGAGTCGCCTCGCAGCGGCTTGGGCGATGGGCGATCGTGACCCCGGACTCGCTGGGGGCGGCCCGACGCCCGTGGTGCCAGCGCGCGGAATCGGCTTCCCTCTGCCGGCGGTGCTCGGTGCGGCCGCGGTCGCGGCCTTCATGGGTGCGGTGGCTGTGTCCCGGCGTCGGCCAACTTGAGGGCGGAGCGACCCGCAAGCCTCAGGGCCGAAGGTCGAGGTTCTTGACCGTGAGACGCACGATAGTGGCCTGTGGGCTCGCCCTAGTGCTGAGTGGATGCTGGATCGGTGAGGGCGGCATGCCTCTGCCCAGGCAGCACGCCGGAGAGACGTATCCTGGAGATCGCCGAGAACTTAGCGGCGTGCTGGAGGTCTCGGATTTCGGGTGCCTCAATATCGCGCTCGATGGCGAGACCTATCTGGTCATCTGGCCCGCCGGCTCGGACTACGCGGACCTGGGCGACAGGCCGCAGGGTGTTCTGCTGCCCGGCGGGCAGGTAATCGCAGAAGGAGATCCGGTAGTCGGTACCGGAGCATTCACATCGACGGAACCTTTGCTCGCCAACCGGGACAGCTCCTTGGCCTATGCGATCGGCGGCTGCGCCCCTGACGCCTCCGAGGTGATCGTCTTCGACACGGCCGACCGAGGTTCCTGAGGTCCGGGGTCTCCACCGACCCCGACTGTCCGGCATAGCAGTGCACGCCATGGGACTTCGATGGCTGGCGGCAGCCCCTCGGGGACGAATGTCGCCTGTTCGCCGACGTCCGGCTACGGACCGATGTAGCCAAGCGCATGCGCCGACGCGAGAACGCGCTCTACCTCGTATTCAAGGTCGCTCAGCGTCTCGAGCACTCCTGGCGTCCTTTGAACGGCGGGCTGACGGTCATGACCCTGCTCCTCGGCGGGGCGCGTTTCGTTGACGGCGTGTACGTGACCCAGTCGGCGCAGGTGTCGGCGGCATGAGGCGCCGAGTTGGCTCTGCCGTCCATCGCTAGTGGACAACTCGCCGTGAATCACGTGACTTCGGTGGATATCCACCCTTGTCCCAACTAGGCCCGCGGACTATGCTCGCAAAGCGAGCCGGGACTCGCCCGTCTTGTCGAGCAAGAGTTGGGCATCTCGTCGCGATACCCGGGCGTGGGGGCGAACCCTCATCGCGGTCGCAGACAGGAGGGGTCCGACGATGTCCAGACGTATCGCCATCGCGACCATCCTCACGATGGTGCTCTCCGCACTGTTGGTGGCGCCGGCAGCCGCCGCGAAGCCACCGAGCTCAGATGGCGAGTACTGCTACAACGTCACGTTTACGAGCGAGATCCCGGTGCCTGCGCCCGGCCAGGTGGCGATGCAGCGCCTCGTTCTCGGTGATGACTGTCGGCTGTGAGCCGAGCCGATCGTTACGATGGACGCCAGTGAGATGCCCACGGCGGCGGCCGATGGCTCTGCAGCGATCGGCTCGGAGGGGCAAGCCTCCTCTGACATCACGACCGCCGCGCTCTACAACTACCGCGCATACGTGGTGACCCGCATCTGGGACTGCTGCGGCATCCTCCTCACCGAGTACTGGATGGATAACAACTGGACGAGCACCGGATCGAGTGGCTACATCTACGCATGGGGTGCGGTCGACGGCGCCAAGTGGCACCGGGAGGGGCCGTTCGGGTGCTGCGGCGGGTGGTACCCCGACAGCGGAAGCCATCTGCTTGGGCTCGTTGGCGGCGGTCTCGGCAAGACCTACGAGAAGGTCAGGGGTCGCCAGGGCTTCGGCTACCAAGGCGCCCTCGATCCGACGGGAACCTACTTCTACAACCGTCTCACCCACTGGATCACCGGCAATCGGAACGGCACGTGGGCATGCACGCAGGAGGTCTACCTCAAGAAGGTGCCGCTACCGCCGCTCGATTGGGACATCCAGCGCTGGTGCGGTTCAGGCTCCTATCCCTACAAGTGATCCAAGGCGCGACGCGGAGGAGGTTGGCGACGGTCCTGCTCGCCGCCGCCCTCTTGCCCGCTTGCACGCCGCCGGGAGTGACCGAGAGCACGGGGCCGCGCGAGACGACCTTATCGGGGCGGCTCGGCGGTGAACCTCGCGGTGACGCTGGCTGCGCGTGGGTCGAGACCGACACCGGCGAGCGCGTGGAGGTCGTCTACCCGAATGGGTGGCACATGGAATTCGACCCTGTGAGTCTGTTCGATGAGCGTGGTGTCGAGGTGGCCGCGGCAGGAGACAGGATCATTGTTGACGGGTATTTCAACGATGTCGGCGCTTCCCTCTGCAATCCAAACCGAGGGTTCGTCGCGGAACGTGTAACCGTCGGGCAATAGTCGACCGCCCCGCTACGCTGCCCTGCGTGCGGCGCCCGCCGGCTACCGCCACGGGAGTGAGCGCGTTTCCACACTTCTTGACGAGAGCTCTGCAACCTGCGCTACACCTCCCTGATGGAGGCGAACGCAGCGTACGGAGGCCAGACCGGTCGATTCATGCGGGCGGAGCAACTCGCTGAGTGGATCGTCTCACGGCCGGGCGGAGTTGAGGGGGGTATCGGTCAGACGCCCGAATGAGCGTCGCCTTGAGGGAGGCACTGGAGACCTAGGAACAGCATGAACAGTGGACGGTCGGATGGGACCTGGTCGATCACGACCAGGGTGATCGTGTATGCCGCGATCGGCGCGGCACTCTACGCAGTCTTCAACTGGACGACCTTCGCGATCCAGATTCCGGGGTCGCAGAACGTCAGCATTCGCCCCCACTTCGGCCTGGTCACCTTCTTCGGATTCGCATTCGGACCGGTGGCTGGCTTCCTGGTCGGCTTCGTCGGGAACACCGTGGGAGATCAGCTGGCCTGGGGAAGCGCCTTTGGGTCGTGGTGGTGGAGCGTCGCCAACGGCCTCGCGGGCCTGATCGCCGGCCTTTTCCCGGTCTGGATGGCAAGCCGCATGACGAGCCTGAGCAGCCGGGCAATGACCGCGGCCGTTGCCGGTGTGGTCGGAACCGTTGTCGGTTTCCTCTTTATCTGGATCGAGCTGATCATTCAGCCGGAACTCGGCTTCAATACGATCCTGACCGGCGAGTACATTCCCACCGTTGTGGGGAACTCGATCGCCGCCGCGATCGTCACGCCGATCCTGATCTACGCCTGGGAGCCCCTGCGCGAGCAGCTCGGGCGCTGAACCCGAACGCGGCCGGCTGACCCATGCGGGCCGCGTTCCGTTACCTCGGACGGGGGTCCTGGCTTTCACGCCGGGACCCCCGCGTCCTGATCCTCGTGCCGCTGCTGCTCGTGATCGGCGGCTCCCAGATCCGCGACGCGCGGCAGCTGGCCGTTCTCCTGGGTCTCGCCATCGGCTACTACGCGTTGGCGCGCATCCCGTGGCGATCGGTCCGGGTCCAATGGACGTATCTGCTGGGAGTCATCGGGACGTTCGCCCTCTTCAACGCCCTGATCACCGGTGGACGCGCCGGGACCTTCATCGACGGGCCGACGCACGTGCTGCTCACCATTCCACCGTTCGGCGCGGAGCTGACAGCGGAGGGGATCAG
>JAOUHE010000256.1 GCA_029865285.1 Chloroflexota bacterium | reverse complement strand
GGTGACCCCGGCCTCTGGGACGACCCTGCCGCCGCGCAGACCCTGTTGCGTCGGGCGGACGAGTTGCGCGAGGAGATCGGCAGTTGGCGCGACCTCGAAGCGCGTGCGATCGCGCTTGCCGAGATCGCCGAACTCGCGGATGCCGAGCCCGATGGCGGAGCCGAAATGGCGGCAGACCTCGACCGCGACCTCGCCGCCCTGAAAGCCGACTGGACTCGCATGGAGGGCCGGTTACTCATGTCGGACCCTTACGACGAGCGCCCGACCATCGTATCGGTCCACGCGGGGGCCGGCGGCACCGAGAGCCAGGACTGGGCCGAGATGCTGCTGCGCATGTACCTGCGCTGGGCTGAGCGCAACCGCTACCGGACCGAGATCCTCGACCAGACCGAGGGCGAGGAGGCAGGCCTCAAGAGCGTCACCGTCGCGATCGACGGTCGCTGGGCATACGGGAGGCTGAAGAGTGAGCGGGGTGTGCACCGGCTGGTGCGGATCAGCCCGTTCGACTCCCAGAAGCGCCGGCACACCAGCTTCGCCCTCGTCGAAGTGATGCCCGAGGTCGCCGATGACGTTGCGGTGGAGATCGATGAGAAGGACCTGCGCGTCGACACCTATCGAGCGAGCGGCGCGGGCGGCCAGCATGTCAACAAGACCGACAGCGCCGTCCGGCTCACCCATCTCCCGACCGGGATCGTGGTGACCTGCCAGAACGAGCGCAGCCAGACACAGAATCGTGAGCGGGCGATGGCCGTTCTGCGCGCCAAGCTGGTCGAGCGCCAGATGGAGGAGCGAGAGGTGGAGATGGCCCGACTGCGCGGCGTGCACGTCGAGGCCGGCTGGGGAAACCAGATCCGCAGCTACGTTCTGCAGCCGTACACCATGGTGAAGGACCTCCGCACCGGGGTCGAGTCGGGCAACCCCACCGCCGTGCTCGACGGCGATCTCGACGCGTTCATCGAGGGCTACCTGCGCTCGCGAATCGGCCAGGAGGCCGGGGCATGACCAGCATGCTGACCCGTCCCATCGCCCCACGGCCGACTACCGGCGAGCCGATCATCACCCTGACCGACGTGGGCATGACCTACCCGAACGGCAAGGTTGCCCTCCTGGACGTGACCGTCACGATCCTGGCCGGCGACTTCGTCTTCCTGGTCGGCCCGTCGGGGGCCGGCAAAAGCACCTTCATCCGGCTCCTCATCCGCGAGCAGGTGGCCACCAGTGGCCGCGTGGTGGTGGCCGGTCAAGACCTGGCCAGGATGCGACGCGGCCAGGTGCCGGCGCTGCGTCGAAGGATCGGGATCGTCTTCCAGGACTTCCGCCTGCTGCCGGCCAAAACGGTCTTCGAGAACGTCGCGTTCGCGCTCGAAGTGACGGGGGCAACGCGTCAGGAGATCAGGTGGCGGGTTCCGCAGCTTCTCAGCCTGGTCGGCCTGCACGAGCACGATGACCATCTGCCGACCCAGCTCTCCGGTGGTGAATTGCAGCGCGTCGCAATCGCACGTGCGCTGGTCCACGACCCCGCGATGCTGATCGCGGATGAGCCGACCGGGAACCTTGACCCTGTCACCAGCTGGGAGATCATCCAGCTGCTGATCCAGATCAACGCCATGGGCACCACGGTGCTGATGGCGACCCACAACCAGGAGATCGTCAACGCCATGCGCCGCCGGGTGCTGGCGCTCGAACACGGGACGCTGGTCCGCGACGAGTCCGGCGCCGCCTACGAGCGGGAATACTGACCGATGCGCTTCATCCGCTTCGTGGCCTTCTCGATCGTGCGCGCGTGGCAGGGGTTCTGGCGCAACGCGATGATGAGCCTCGCCGCCACGGCGACCGTGGTACTGATGCTGGTCCTCCTGTCGGGGCTGTTCATCGTGCTCGGTGGACTGAACAGCGGGCTCGAGTTCATCGAGAGCAAGGTCGGCGTCACCGCCAGGCTTCGCGACCAGTTGCCGGACACAGAGCGCCAGGCGCTCACCGCCGACGTCCTGAAGCTTGAGGGTGTCTCAGGAGTCGACTACATCAGCCCCGAGATGGCGATGGACCGGCTGCGCGAGGCGTATCGGGAGCAGGGCCAGATACTCGACCTCGGGGGAGCCGAGATCACCCTCTACTCCAGCCTG
>JAOUHE010000257.1 GCA_029865285.1 Chloroflexota bacterium | reverse complement strand
CCATCCGGCGGGAGTTCCGGGGCGAGGAGGCGCACAACCGGACGCTCGCCGTCTATCGCCGGCACGGCGTGAGTCATTTCTATACGTTCCGGAGCCTCGCCGGTTTCATGATCCAGATTCCGGTCTTCATCGCGGCTTTCGACATGCTGGGCGAGAATTTCCGCATCAGTGGCGAGGGTTTCCTGTGGATCGCGGACCTCGCGGCGCCGGACCGCTTCCTGGCATTGCCGGTGGTCCTGCCGTTCTTCGGCGGCCACCTCAACCTGCTGCCGCTGGTGATGACGCTGTTCACCGTGCTGGCCGCGCGCTGGCAGGAGGAGGCCTCGCTCGCACCCGCGCTGCGCCAGGACCAGCGGCTGCGGTTGTACGCGATGGCGGGCCTGTTCCTGCTGCTGCTGTACACTTTTCCGGCCAGCATGGTGCTCTACTGGACCGCGAACAATTTCTGGCACCTGTTGCGGGTGCTGTGGGAACGCCGGCCGTTCCTGCGGGCGGCCCGATGACGGCCGTTTACTACACGGCCGCCGGGATCATCCTGTACCTGGCCGCCGACTGGATCCTGCGCTGGCTCGAGGGGAGGGCGGGGCGGGTCTTCGAGTACCGCACGCTGGTCTTTTTCCTGCTGCTGGCGGGAATGGCGCTGGGGTCCTTTGCCCTCATCCGGACTTTCGTGGCCCCGGATTGATCCAGATCAAGGCGCGCCAAACCCCGGATCGAGCGTAATATCGGCCGGCGCCGGCGTGGCGCGAGGGGGGGGTGTATGAGCGACGATCCGCAGGACCCGGCAAAGGAACGCATTCCATTCATGCAGCGGGTGCTCGACAACCCGTTCCTGCAGCTCTTCCTGGGCGTGGTCGTCCCGACCGTGCTCTACATCCTGTGGGGCGTCATGGAATTGACGCAGATACCCGTCGCGCCCTGACCCCAGCCGGAGACAACCATGGCTATCAGCCCCCCGACCGAACGGCTCTGGTGGAAGACCCCGATCCATCGTCCGGAACTCATCTGGATCATCGTGGCGTTCCTGTGGGGCCTCGTCATGTTCTTCATGATGATCTACTGGCACGCCTTCGGTCAGCAGAACCTGGCGACCGAGACCTACCGGACCACGCCGAATGCGTTCTACGCCAAGACCGAGGCGATGGTGCAGCAGTACCGCGTGCGCGACATCAGCGGCCTCCCGGTCGTGCGCCCGCCGGCCGGCGGTGACGTGTACCTGATCGGCCGCATGTGGCTCTGGTACCCGGCGCTCGAGTTGCAGAAGAACCAGACCTACCGGCTGCACCTGTCCGCGCTCGATCTGCAGCACGGCTTCTCGCTGCAGCCGATCAACATCAATGTGCAGGTGCATCCGGGCTACGAGCATGTGCTGACGATCACGCCGGACCAGGCCGGCGAGTTCTCCATCGTCTGCAACGAGTACTGCGGGCTCGGGCACCACACGATGCTCGGCAAGATCTTTGTCACCGACGGCGGAGTGGCGCCATGAGCACAACATCCTTCCGCACCTGCCCGACCACGGGACTCAAGGTAGACCTGCAGGCGCAGGCGCTGATCAAGGCGAATGCCGTCGCCGCCGTCGTGTTCCTCGCGATCGGCGGACTGTTCGGGCTGTCGGTCGCGCTGACGCGCTGGCCCGAGGTGCACCTGCTGCCCGCGGACTGGTTCTACCTGGCGTTGACCGCGCACGGACTCGACGTGCTGCTGCTGTGGATCATCTTCTTCGAGATCGCGGTGCTCTATTTCGCGTCATCCACGCTGCTCAACTCGCGCCTCGCGGCGCCGAAGCTCGGCTGGGTCGCGTTCGGCCTGATGCTCGCCGGCGGCCTGATCACGAACGTCTCCGTGCTGCAGGGCCAGTCGTCGGTGATGTTCACGTCCTATCCGCCGATGATGGCCGCCCAGCACTTCTATCTCGGCCTGATCCTGTTCGCCGTGGGCGCGCTGCTGGCCTGCGGCATCTTCTTTGGCACGCTGGTGATCGCGCGCGAGGAGAGGACTTATCAGGGTTCGATCCCGCTCGTGACCTACGGCGCGATGACGGCGGCCATCATTGCCGTGTTCACGCTCGCCTCCGGCGCGGTCATCCTGATCCCGACCTGGCTGTGGAGCCTCGGCATCAT
>JAOUHE010000093.1 GCA_029865285.1 Chloroflexota bacterium | reverse complement strand
TGGTCCGGAGCGCGGGATAGCTCTCCTCATCCCGATGCAGCAGCAGGAGGCAGGCCTGGGCGGCCACGGTCACGCGGATCTCGTCGGTCATCTCGAGCCCGCCCACGCCTTCGAAGCGTTTCTCACTCAGGAAGATCTGCATGCGCCGTCGCAGATCGTGGCGGTCAGCCTCGGGCAGCCGCAGATCAAGCGGGAAGTTGCGCGCCAGGATCTCGTCCCAGGGCACGGGAAACGGCCGCGACGTGGCGCGGTTGCGACGCAGGGTGCGGAACGGATGGATCCAGCTCAACGACGTCTCCGCGGCGAGGCCTCTTGGCCCGGGCAACCAGAAGGGCGAGGGTAGCAGTCGGGCATGTGATGGGCCCGCCTGTTCGGCGGGCCCATCGGGTTTCAGGGGGAGGGGAACCGGAAGGTCAGGAACGGAACGCCAGGAACTGGTCCTGTGCGCGACTGGCCTGCCCAGGGGTGAACTGGGTGTAGCAGGAGTCGTACGAGTAGTCCATGTAGTTGTGGATCGGGTCGAGGCCCGGCTTGCTGCAGGTGTCCTTGCCTTCGGGGCAACCCCTGGTCGGGGTGCGCTCGGCGGGGGTATCGGCGACCAGGTCGCCCTTGTTGCCGCAGCCGCCGTCGAAGGTGTGGGCCAGCCCGAACCAGTGGCCGGCCTCGTGGGTCAGCGTGCCGCCCAGCGAGTACGCGTCACCGTACGGTCCGCCCGGCAATGATCGGTAGTCGATCACAACGCCGTCGAGGTACTCCTGCGACGAGCCCACGATGGACGGGTAGTAGGCCCAGCCGAGGTACGCGTTGCCCGACGTGGTGTACACGTTCATGTCGCCGGGGCCGCCCACCTTGAGGGCCTGCTTCATCTCGGCTTCCGCCTTCGAGCCGGGGCCGGCGGCGAACCAGTCGGCGTTGGTGGTGTAGTCCACACCGGCGAGTGTGAAGTCGAAACCGGTGTCTGCGCCGCCGTACTGCCCGGCGAAGCCCTTGCCCAGCACGTTCATCTGTTGCGCAAGTGGCCCCATCGAGACCGAACCCTCGGTCCCGTTGCTGATCACGTGGAAGTAGACATTCACGGTCTCGGAGAAGTCCGCGCCGCCGCGATTCTGCTGGCCCTTCGGCAGCTCGGTCACGGCCTGGGTGGCCAGCGGCTCGCGCAGGCGGCCGTTCGAGTCACGCAGGCCTGCGGCATCGGCCGAGGCCGGGGTGCAGTTCGGTTCGGCGCTGGCCAGGGCCACGGCCGGCGAGGCGGCCAGTATTAGGAGGGTGATGGCCAGAAGGCTCGCCAGGCGCGCACGTCGGTGATTGGTGAGGGTCATAGTGAGCTGTCCTCCTCGATATTCCGGTCGTCGCGAGGGTAGGCCCGGCGCCGACTGCTGGCAAGGTGGGTCGCCAGCATGTGGTGCGGCGCGTCACCACCCGCGTCAGATTGACCCCTGGTCGCTAGGCTACGGCAGTCTCGGCGATCGCTGGTTTGACACGTGAAGGAGGACGCAGTTGGGTTGGCTGCAACGACACGCGTGGTGGGGCCTGCTGGCCATGAGCCTGGTACTGGGTGCCTTCGGGGTCACCGACGTCTTCGTCGGCTCAGCGTCGGATCCGGGAATTCCGCTGGGACTCGTCGGCCTTTCGCCGGACAGCCTGCGCGCACAGAGTGAGGCGGGGTACCAGCTGCTCGACTTCTTCACGAGGTCCCAGGGCCTGGTGCTCCTGGCGTTTGGGCTGCTGGCCACGATCATCCTGCTCGTCGCCTACCGGCGCGATCAGCGATGGGCGTGGTGGACGATGTGGTCGCTGCCCGCGTGGTCGGCCGGAGTCGTCGCCCTCTATCTCGTAGCAGGCGTGGATGCATCGCAGCCGCCGCCGCCGCCGATGGTCACGGGGCCGTTCTTCGTCGTGTTCTCCGCCCTCATCCAGGTCGCCTCGGCTCCTCGTTTCTTTCGTCGATGACGGGCGGTCGCGGGCGTATCCTCCCCGCATGGATAGAACTGCGCTGCTCGATCGGTTTCGGACCGGATACGCGGATGTCGAGGCTGCCCTCGCCCGTGCTACCGAGGGTGAGCTTGACCGGCCGGGCCCCGATGGCGGCTGGAGCGCCCGACAAGTCGCGCATCACCTCGCCGACAGCGAGGCGATGGCCTTTATCCGGCTGCGCAGGCTGATCGCCCAGGACGAGCCGGTGATCATGGGCTACGACGAGCCTGAATACGCTCGCCGCCTGCATTACGACCGCCCGATTGCATCCTCGCTGGCCGTGTTGGCCGCGGTTCGGGCAGGCAGCCACGAGCTGCTCGAGTCACTGACTCCCGCCGAGTGGGACAGGCGCGGAACGCACTCGGAATCGGGCGCCTATTCGGTGGCCGACTGGCTGGAGATCTACGCGGAGCATGCGCACGGCCACGCCAACCAGATTCGTGCCGCCCGCGCGTAGGGGCGGCCTGAAGATGTCTGGCCGATTGGAGTCACCCGATTGAACGGCGAGGATGCGCTCAACGCGGTCGAGGCCTTCACGGCGCTGATCGGGGCTGCCGCGCTGGTCGGACTGGTGGCACGCCGCTTCCGGATTCCGTACACGGTCGCCCTCGTGCTGTTCGGCCTGGGCGTATCGGCGACGGCACCGCAGATCGGCCTGGCCATCACCCCGGAGCTCGTGCTTGCGGTCCTCCTGCCGGGCCTGGTCTTCGAGGCCGCATACCAGACCAACTTCGACACGCTGCAGCGGACATTCGGCGGGATCACGCTGCTGGCGGTGCCCGGCGTGCTCATCTCGGCGGGGGTGGTGGCGGTCGTTCTGAACGTCTTCGCCGGGCTACGCCTGGACCTCGCGTTCGTGGTGGGCGCCATGGTGTCGGCGACCGATCCGGCCGCGGTGATCGCCACCTTCAAGCGCCTCAAGACACCGCGCCGGCTGACGACCATGGTCGAGGGGGAGAGCCTGTTCAACGATGGGACGGCCATCGTCATCTTCATCATCGCCCTGCGCGAAGTGCGGGCGCCCATTCCGCCGACCGAGGCGATCGTCAGCTTCGTCGTGACCGTCGCGGCCAGCGTGGTCATCGGCGCGGTGGTCGGCTTTCTGGCATCGCGGATCGTCGCCCGGGTGGATGACCACCTCATCGAGCTCACCATCTCCGTGGTGGTGGCCTATGGCACGTACCTGCTGTCGGACCGCCTCGGGGAGTCGGGGATCATCGCCACCGTGGTGGCCGGCATCACCTTTGGGACCTATGGCCGGCGCATCGGCCTCAGCGAGCGTACCCAGGAGGCGCTCGACGCGGTCTGGGAGTTTCTTGCGTTCCTGCTCACCGCGCTCGTCTTCCTGCTGGTAGGCCTCGCCATCAGTCCGCAGCAGCTGGTCGATGCCGCGGTGCCGATCGCATGGGGAGTGCTGGCCATCCTGATCGGGCGCGCGCTCGCCATCTACCTGCTGTTGGGCGGCGGTTCACGCCTGATCCTCGGGCAGTCGCGTGCGGTATCGGCCGGCTGGCTGCACGTACTCTTCTGGTCGGGCCTGCGCGGCGCCGTGGCGGTGGCGCTCGCCCTGTCGCTGCCGCTCGACATTCCTCAGCGTGAGCTGCTGCAGGCGATCGTCTTCGGCATTGTCGTGTTCACCCTGCTGGTGCAGGGCACGACCATTGAGCTGGTAACGCGGCGAGCCCTCGCAGACGAGGAGTAGCGATACGGACCAGTTTGTCGATTCTCGAGTCATTCGTTCGTTGCATGGATACGGGGCGTGATCGTCGACAGTGTGTCGGCGTCGGCCCATCGATTAAGGAGACCGATCAGATGGCCAAGTTCCTGCTCCTGTTCCACGGCGGCACCATGCCGGAGAGCCCCGAAGAGGGCGCGAAGGTGATGCAGGCCTGGACCGACTGGTTCGCCTCGCTTGGCGACTCGGTCGTAGACCTTGGGAGTCCGATCTCCCAGCGCCGGACCTTCGGGGCCGATGGAGCGGTGAGCTCCGGCGACGCCGACTCGGTCACCGGCTACACCGTCCTGCAGGCCGCGGACATCGATGCCGCGGTCGCGCTGGCGAAGACCTGTCCGGGTCTGTCGAGTGGCACCCGGTTCGAGGTGGCCGAACTGGCACAGGGGATGTAGGGGTCCTAGGGGATCCCATCCTTCGACCGGATTGCAGAGAGGGCGGCCCGGATCCGCGGAGGGGTGACGATGTCGCCCTTCTGCTCGTAGAGGGTCAGGGCCAGCTCGAGCGCATCCGCCGCTTCGCCGGCTCGGCCGGCCACCAGGAGGACATCGGCGAAGTCGGTCAGGACGTCGGCGCGATCGGTCAGGAAGTCTGTCTCCTCGAGGCCGGCAACCGCTTCCCGCGCGAGAGCCTCTGCTTCGACGATGCGTCCCTGGTGCGCCCACGCGCGGGCGAGTGAGCCATTCGCCATCGGACCGAACACCGAATGTGCGGCCGAAGCGGCAAACGCGGCGAACGGCTCCGCGTCGTCCCAGCGCCGCTGGCCGCAGATCGCGCGGGCGAGAAACGTCGCGTGGATGCCCCTCCGTTCACCGCGAGCCTCGAGTGCGTCGTAGCCCTGGCGGAGGACGCGCTCCGCGGCGGCCGGGTCGTCCGCGACCAATTCGATGTCCCCGAAGACCTCCGAAACGAAGCTGGCGCTGATCTCCAGTCCTGTGTCTCGGTAGAAGTCGCGATACTGGGTGGCGAAGGCTCGAGCCAGGTCGAATTGCCCGACCCGGGCGTTGAGATGTGCCAGCGCGTGGTGCATGGAGGCCTCCACCGCCCTCTGGTTGGCGTACTGCGCCAGCAGCTCAGCGCACCGATCGATGCCAGCCTGCGCCGGCGTCGGACCACGAACAAGGGTGCGGGAGAGCGCTCCGAAGCAGTCATATTCCTCGTAGACATCGCCGGCCTTTCGCGCCAGGGCCAGCGCGTGTTCGATCGCCGCCTCCTCCTCGCCAGCCTGGTTGGCCCACTCCCACGCCATGTTCCCGCGAAGTCGCCAGGCGCGAGCCATGCCGCGGTCGTCCCCCGCAGCCTCGAAAATGCTCATCGCCCACGCCGCATCGCGGGTGGCCTCCTCGACGTCCTCCGAGCGCTCGAGGCGCCATCGCCAGCGCTGGACGAGGGCATGCGCGAGGAGGCGGTCATCGGACAGGGAGCGTGCTCCCTCGACCGCCTCCGCCCAGATCTCGTTTGCATCACCGCTCCGCTCCGCTTCCTCGAAGGCGCCGGCGAGATCGGGGAGGATCGCGATGCGCGCGGGGTCATCGCCGGGCAGCAGCGCGGCCGCCCGTGAGAGCAGGTTGACCGCTGAAGGGTAGTCCGACCGCGCGAACGCCCGGCTTCCGCCCGCAGCCAGCCGCGCTGTCGCCCGACGGGCGATCGCGCGATGCTCGTCCGTGACGGCCCCCAAACCCTGGCGATAGCGATAGGCCTGCTCCAAGTGGTAGCCGATGATCTCCCCCTGCTCTTCGGCCCGGTCCCCGGCCGTCGCTTCCAGCCAGTCGGCGAATCGCTCATGGAGGGTCGCGCGCATCCCTTTCGGCAGCGCGCCGTACGCCGATTCCTGGACGAGGATGTGGCGGAACCGGAAGGCGTCCTCTCCTGACAAGGAGGACCGATCCGGTCGGATGAGGTCCTTGCGCACCAGGGCCTGCAAGACCGCATCGATCCGCTCGTCCGGCAACCCTCCCGGCAGACCGCGGACAGCACCGCGATAGAACACCTTGCCGACCACCGACGCGCGTCCGATCAGCTCATGCTCGTCCGCGTCGAGCCGATCGAGCCGCGCTGACAAAAGCGCGGCGATCGTGGGCGGCACGGAGACCTCCAACCGTTCGCTGGTCGCGACCCAGTGTCCATCCACGGCGTGGACCAGGTTGTCGTCGATCAGCATCGCGAGCATCTGCTCCACGTACAGCGGGTTGCCTTCCGCAGCGCCAACGATCCGGGCACGAATGTCGTCGGCCAGGTCTGTCGCTCCGAGCAGGTGCGAGATGAGCAATTCGCTCTGCTCGTCACTGAGGGGTTCGAGCAGGATCGAGGTCGCGTTCAGCTTCCCGCCCGCCCAGCCGGCCCGCGAGTCGAGGAACTCCGGACGCGCCGTGCAGAGGAGCACGATCGAGGCATCGCGCGCGGAGTCGGCCACCTGGTCGATCAGGTCGAGCAGGGCGGGCTCTGCCCAGTGGATGTCATCAAATACGACGACCAGGGGCTCCCCGGTGCCAAGGATCTCGAACAGCCGCCGCACCGCCCAGTGGGCCTCCTCGGGGGGAGCCGAGCCGGACGCGGCACCGATCACCTGGGCCAGGCGATTGGCGATCGCGCTGGCGTACTCGTCGCCGGCCAGCAGGTCGGCGATCTTGCCTTCCACGGCTCCGGACTCGTCGAAGTCCTGCAGGCCTGCCGCCTCCCTCACCACCTCGGCGACCGGCCAGAAGGTGATGCCCTGCCCGTAGGACAGGCAGCGACCGCGGAGAACCTGGCTTCGACCCGCGACGTCCGAGATGAACTCCTCCACAAGTCGCGACTTTCCGACGCCAGCGGTCCCCAGGATGGTGAACAGATGGCAGGCGCGGTCAGCCACAACGCCGTCGAACGCGCGGCGAAGGGAATCGAGTTGTCGATCGCG
>JAOUHE010000004.1 GCA_029865285.1 Chloroflexota bacterium | reverse complement strand
CGACGACTGGACGACCACGAGGTCGCCGTGCTCGTACGTCGGCAGCATCGACGAGCCGCGAACCGCCACGAAGACGGCCGGGCCGCCGAGCGCCTGGGGACGCAGCGTGAATGCCCAGACCAGGACCACCCCGGCGAGCAGGATGACGGTGAGCGCGCGCGACAGAAGACGGATCATGGGACCGGCACGTAGGTGATGACCAGCTGCGGCTCCTGGGGCACCGTGCCGACCTCCTTGGCGGAGTACTGGGATGCGCGCGTCGTCGCCGAGCCTTCCGCGTCGTCACGGATCATCCATCCAAAGTTCGTGGCGGACCCGGCCACGAAGCGCGCCACGTCGGCGGTGACGGTGCCACCGGTGACGTAGACGCCGGTGGCCCGGTTCTGGCATCCCACCGGAGTGCCCACGCTGAACGTGCCGGTGCGCGATGCGGTCGGAGGGTTGTTGATGGCGGTGCCAAACGGCTGGTTGTTCCAGGTGAGGGTGGTCTCCCCCCAACTTGCGGTCACCCGAAAGATGTCGAGGACACGGCACTCGGCGGGCGCCGCCGTCATGTACAGGCGCAGCGTGGCCAGCCGAACCGTCGCGGATGAGGGGATCAGCGGGCTGCACCTGGTCAGGTCGAACCAGATGTAGAGGCGGATATTGAGGTTGACGCCGGACTGCACGGCGATGACGGAGTTCGTGCCAAAGTTGGAGGTTGGCGATCCCTGGCGTGCGGTGGTGTCGGCGACTGCCGTGGTGGTGGTCGGGGTCGCGGTGATGGTGCAAGTCCGGTACGGCGTGAAGTTCTGCGAAGTCAGGCTCAGGCTGTCGGCCGAACCGGTCAGGACGCCGCTGCCGACCAGGATGCCGGCGCTGGCCAGCAGCACCCGCAGCCATGTGCGGGTCATGGTCCGACCATGACGAGATCGGTCTGCTCTGACGTGGTGACAGCGGGCGCTGTGCCCAGCGCCACGGTGACGGAACCGCCTCCGCCCGGGACCGTGGCCGACCCCGACGCATTCGTCACGCCGTTGTTCACGGTGACCTGGAGGGTCGCACCGGCGCATGCCGCCGGAATCGCGCCCACCGTGACGCTGACCACCGTGCTGCCGGACAGATTCTGGAAGACGGTCAACCCGGCGGTCGTGCACTGCGGGACGGTGGTGGTTGCCGCTCCAAGCGTGCCCGAAGTGAGGCTCAGGGACGCGGCGGCCCCAATGACCACGCCGGTCGCCAGGAGCAGGGTTGCGGCTGCAGCGCGGCGCCAGAAGGTCATCTGTGGCCTCCGACGCGATTCGCGGTGGTGGGCGGCCATGGTGCCACCCACCACCCTGATCGCACTACCCGCTGATCACCACGCTAATGGCTGTGACCGACGTCGCCGATACGACCGGCGAGAAGGTCACCGCGAAGCTGGTGCCTGAAGCGGGCGTGGTCCCCGTCGCCTCGCCGAGCGATGCGCCCGCCGCTCCTGCCAGCGTGACCTTGTAGGGCTTGCTGTAGCAGGTCGCGGCCAGGCCGGTGATGGTCACCGTGCCGACGGTGTATCCCGGTCCGGGTGCGCCGGCCTGGTAGGTCGACGTGTAGGTGGCGTTCATGGCCGTCGCCTGGCACGCAGCGACCACGGTGGTGGCCGAGCCCAGGCTATCGCTGGTGAGGTTCAGGCTCGCGGCCAAACCGAAGACGAGCCCGAAAGTCGTCAGACCGGCCAGAACCGCGCCCACAATGCGCTTCATTATGCTGGAACTCACTTTCTCTTTGTGCCCCCTCGCCAACAATGTGAACCGCACCAAGCTGCCGGCGAATAGGAGTGAGGTACTAGTACCGAGCTGGCTCGTGCGGCTGCACTGCGCGTCGCGGCTTTGCTGCGCGGCCGCTGCCACCGGCAGCGTTGCGGGTCAGGCGAACGAGTCGGGGTACAGCGAAGGAGGCACTCCGACCTCTTCGCGGAGCAGAGCGGGAGTGAGTTGCTCTGCCATGAGCCGACCGTACCCGTGCGTCTGGCCGTGCGTCTCGAGCCACTCCCCGACGAGGCGGCGACCATCGATGTGAGCGAACGAGTGTGCCGCCCAGAGGGGGTCGGCGAGCCGGGCGAGCGCTGCGACAAGCCTCGCGTCTTCGATCAGCCCCACGTCGCGCAGGTAGGACCGCACCTGCTCGCGTGGCTGTTCGTCCTGGTGGAGCGCCAACGCCGCGTTGCCCACGGCCGGCGCCAGTAGCCAGCGTGCGCGCTGAACGACCAGCTCGGCCTCGACGTCGACGTTCATGCCCTCCGCCCGCGCCAGTCGCCCGAGTTCGTACCCGAGCTCGCCATCGGTCATCACCACCTCGCGCGCGAGGCTTGCCATCCCCTCAGCGATGACTGCCTGCGGGCTCAGCTCGACCGGCAGCGTGAGTTCGCCGCGGCTCGCCACCACCAGCACCACATCCTTGACCGCTGCTGCCGCGTGGCGGCCGGGGTAGCCCTGGTCTGCCGCCAACTCGACGATGCGGCCGATCGTCACCGGGAGGTCGCAATTCACGCGGACGATCGACCGGCCGCCGCCGACGTAGCGAGCCTTCGTCGCCCAGGACTCGCCGTGCGCCTCCTCGAACACGATCGACTCGTCCTCGGGCAGCCAGAGCTGCGCCCGCGACTGGGAGCGCATCACCTTCGTCAGGGCGACGAGAACCGCCAACTCGCGACCGCGGGGAATTGCGGTGCACGCCGCGTGGCGGTCAAGCCGCTCGCGGAGTGAGCCCGACCCCCGGAGAGCGGAGTCGAGCAACCGGTGCGCTGCCTGGAAGGTCGACTCCGGCTCGAGGGAGACACTCACCTCCAGGAGCTCCTCGACGAGGTCCACGAAGCGGATCTCCTCGCCTCCGATGCGCCTGCTCAGCGCGCTCATCGCCTTCAGCTGCGAGACGAGCCATGCTGAACGCCGACCACCCCCAGGCGTCTCCTGCGGCAGTTCCGAGACCATCCCCGCCAGGGTCATCGCCTCGGCATGCAGCTCGGCGGCGGGTGCCGGTTCCTCCCCCGCCACGGCCTCGGCGAGCTCCGGGGGGCCGTAATAGGCACCGACCAGGTCGGGCCGATGCCGAGCAAGGCGCAGCCCCAGCAGCAGGTATCGCCGGGCGACCTCGTCCATGGAGCCATCGTAATCGTGACCACCCACCGTTGACACAGGGCCAATTGGACCGATACCGTGCATCGGTCAACCGAATCGCAGGCGAAAGGAGACGCACCGATGACCACCGTTCACGTCGCGCGCCCCCGCCTGGCAGGGAGGCTTCCTCGGTCCTGACCGACCGCAGCGGCCCCTCCCCGCGGCCACGGGCGCGCTCCACCCGCCCATCGTTGACCCTTATGCGTGGAGAGACACCTTGAAGCTCGTTCCCCTGGCCGCGCCCGACGCGGCTCCACCGCTGCTCGCCGGGACGGTGATGCGTGCTCGCAGCGGCTTCTACACGGTCCATACCGACAACGACGGCACCGTCGAATGCCAGCTCCGTGGGCGCATCAAGCAGGTCCGCAGCGGGACCGACCTGGTGGTGATCGGCGACCGCGTGCACCTGACCGCGCGGCGTGACGGGAGCGGCACCATCGAAGAGGTGGAGCCGCGTCGTTCCCAGTTCAGCCGCCGTCAGCCCGGCCCCCGGGGCAGCTGGAAAGAGGACGTCATGGTGGCGAACCTCGACCAGGTGCTGGTCGTCTTCGCCTGCGCCGATCCGATGCCGCACCTCCGCATGCTTGACCGGTTCCTCGTCGCGGCCGAGCACAACGAGGTCGAGGCGGCGGTCGTGGCCAACAAGATCGACCTGGTCGGCATGGCCGCGGCCCGCAAGATCTTCTCCGGCTACGAGGCGATCGGCTACCCGGTGCTGTACGTCTCCGCCAGGGAGGGCATCGGCGTCGAGGAGTTCGCCGACCGGCTCGCCGGCCGCATCAGCGTCGTTACCGGTCCGTCCGGCGTCGGCAAGTCGACGCTGCTCAACGCCATCCAGCCCGGACTGCGGATCGAGACTGCCGAGGTGAGCGAATCCCTGCACAAGGGAATGCACACCACGACCTCGGCGGAGCTCCACCCACTGGTCGCTGGCGGTGGGGCCGTGGCGGACACGCCGGGCCTCCGGGAACTTGGCCTCTGGCAGATCCCTGACGAATCGCTGGCGTGGTGCTTCCCGGAGATGCGCGAGCACCTGGGGGACTGCGGTTTCAACGACTGCCGCCACCTCGGTGAGCCGCGCTGCGCCATCCTGGCGGCCGTGGCTGGCGGGACCGTCAGCGAAGCCCGCTACGAATCGTATCGGCGGCTGCTGCTGAACGAGGACTGACCACAGCGACTGACCGGGGCGGCCGTATGATCACGACCAATGGAGATTGCCCCCCGGTTGCACGCGGTCCGGGTGCTGAGCGGCTACCTGTACCTCATCGACGAGCCGGCGATGACGCTCATCGACGCCGGGCTGATCGGATCAGGACGCTCGGTGCGACGCTACGCGTCGAAGATCGGTCGGTCGCTGGACGACCTGACGCGGATCATCTGCACGCACGCCCATCCGGACCATGTCGGCGGCGTCCGCGAGCTCGCCGGCGACCGTGATGTCGAGGTGCTCATGCATCCCGCCGACCTGGATGGATTGAGCGTCACGCTGCGCGACGCGGTCGCCAACCGGAACCGGGGCCAGCTGATCGCCTACTTCACCCGCCACCCCGGCGAGGCGACCCCGGTCGCGGACGGCGACCTGTTGCCGATGCTCGGCGGCCTGCAGGTTGTGCATACGCCGGGACATACGCCCGGGAGCGTCTGCCTGTATGCCGCGCAGCAGCGGATCCTGTTTGTCGGCGACGCGCTCCAGGTGATCCGCGGCAAGGTGACCTTCGCCAGCTCGGTGTTCAGCGAGGACATCGCGCTGGCGCGCGCCAGCGTGGCGCGCATGGCGGACCTGGACGTCGAGACGATCGCATTCGCCCACTACCCGCCGTGGCGCGACGACGCGAACGGCACGCTGCGCACGCTCGCACGCACCGCCGGAAACTGACCTCTCCGGCGCGCACCCCGCGCCGACCCCCTAGTCACCGGCTCGTCGCGGGCGTACCGTACCCGTCTCGAGGAGGGATCCCATGGCGGCCATCGCCCCCGGTGCGCGGACCGAATCGACAGCTGAACCGACGATGAGGCAGGACGCGCCCGCGACGGTCCCAAACGAGCGCCGCGCGGCGAGCGGACCCACGCTCATCGACCTCCTCCGGGACGGTGCGAAACGCTACGGGGATCGACCCGCCCTGCTGATCCGGCCCGGCTTCCGCACGCGGGTCTGGAGCTACCGCGACCTCGGAGACCTGGCACCGCGCGTCGCCCGGGTGCTCACCGAGATGGGCCTGGAGCGCGGGGATCGGGTGCTGATCTGGGGCGTGAACCGGCCTGAATGGTCGATCGGCTTCTTCGGGGCACTCTTCGCCGGAATCGTGCTGGTGCCGGTCGACGTGCGCAGCCAGCCGGACTTCGTCGCGAAGATCGCGCAGCGCACCGGGGCGAAGCTGGTGCTCGCCTCGGCACAGACCGCACCCCTGGCCGAGGCACTCGGGTTGCCGGTCGTGCTGATCGAGTCGCTGCCGGACCGCGCTCGAGACGCCGAGCCGCTCCCGACCCCGCAGATCTCGGCGGGCGATCTGGTGGAGGTCGTCTTCACCTCCGGAACAACCGGCGAGCCGAAGGGCGCGATGCTGACCCACGGCAACCTGATGGCCAACGCCACCGCACTGCGCGCCGTCTTCCCCTTCAAGCGCGACGAGCGGCTCCTCTCGATCCTGCCGCTGTCGCACATGTTCGAGCAGACCTGCGGGCTGACCGCACCATTCCTGGCCGGCGCCTCGATCGTCTACCCGGTGAGCCGCCAGCCGGCCGTCCTGATGCGCACTTTCCGCGACTTCCGGGTGACGATGCTGCTGATCGTGCCGGCCGGCCTGAAGCTGCTCGACTCGGCGATCCAGCGAAAGGTCGATGCGGGCGGCAAGCGCGCCTCGTTCGAGAGGCTGCACCGCGTCGCACGGTACTTGCCTCGCCCGCTGAAGCGGCTCCTCTTCCGGCCGGTCATCTCCGGGTTCGGGGGCCGGTTCCGTACGGTGGCCGTCGGAGCGGCCGCACTCGAGGATGACCTCGCCAATCGCTGGACGAACATGGGATTCGACGTGCTGCAGGGCTACGGAGCGACTGAGCTCTCGCCGGCCGTCAGCTTCACGCGTCCATCGCGCAACCGGATCGGCACGGTCGGCGAGGCGGTGCCGGGGGTCGAGATTCGCATCGCCGAGGACGGCGAGGTGCTTGTCCGCGGGGAGAGCGTCTTCGCCGGCTACTGGGAGGACGCCGATGCGACCGCTGCAGCCATCGACGCCGAGGGCTTCTACCACTCCGGCGATATCGGCCAGCTCGACGACGGGTTCCTGACCCTGCGCGGCCGGAAGAAGGACATGCTCGCCATGCCCGACGGGACGAAGGTGTACCCGGAGGACATCGAGGCGGTGCTGGCGCGGGACGAGCGGCTGCGCGACGCCACCGTGGTCGGCTATACGCCGCCGCGCGGCGAACTGCGCGTCCACGCGGTCCTGCTCACCGACGATCCCGCTGGGGTCGATGCGGTGGTCCGCGATGCCAATGCGCTGCTCGGCGCCCACCAGCAGATCCGCGGCGTGACGATCTGGCCCGATGAGGACTTCCCGCGCACGCCCACCCTCAAGGTCAAGAAGCGCCTCGTGATCGAGCGGCTCGTCGAACTCGAGAAAGGCACCGGCCCGGCGGATGGTGACGAGTCGGTCACGGCCGTGCCGCAGGCAGGCGCTTCGGGTGTAGCTTCGGGTGTAGCGGTGCTGGTGGCATCGGTGGCCGGCCTGCCGATCTCATCGGTCCAACCGGGGTCGTCCCTCTCGAGTGACCTGAACATGGACTCGCTGGCGCGGGTCGAGCTGCTCGGCGTGATCGAGGAGGAGATGGGCGTCTACGTCGATGACGCCGACCTGGACCCCGAGACGACGGTCGAGCAACTGACCGCGCTGGTCGAGGCCGCGCGCGACGTGAAGCCCGAGACCGGAATCTTCGGCTGGCCGCTCAGCCCGCTCGCGCGTGCGGCCGGCATCGCGATTCAGACCCTGTTGATGATCCCTGCCTACTTCGTCATGTACCGCGTGAAGGTGACCGGGCTCGAGCGGCTCCACGATCTCCGTGGGCCGGCCCTGTTCACCCCGAACCATCACCTGCACAACGACGTGGGCCTCATCCTCACCCGGTTCCCCATCGCGCTGCGCTGGCGCCTGTCGACGGCCGCGGCCGCCGACGACATCTTCGGCAACCCGATTCGCGGCTTCGGCTCAGCACTGATCGGCAACGCCTTCCCACTTGCGCGCGAAGGGGCGATCCGGCGCTCCCTCGAACTGCTCGGCGCGCGACTCGACCGCGGCTTTTCGATCCTCATCTTCCCGGAGGGCAAGCTGACCGTGGGTGGCCCGTTGCAGCCCTTCAAGTCGGGGACAGGCCTGATCGCCGTCGAGGGCTCCACGCCGGTCGTCCCGATGCGCCTCAGGGTGCACCGATACTCGCGCCTCGACTCCGGCGCGCCACCGGACGCTCCGCGCTCCTGGCGCGGTGAGGTGGAGCTGATCTTCGGTGACCCGATCCACTTCGCCTGGGATGCCGACCACGCCGCCGCCACCGCCCGACTGGAGGCCGCAGTCACCGCGCTCTAGCTGCGCCCGCGCGTCCCCGCTGGGGCAGCTCCAGCTCGCCGCCTGCAATCGCGACCGTCACCGCCAGGGCGGCGTTGGCGAATGTTGCGACGAGATCGAGGTTCACTCGTTCGACCGTGTCACAGACGAGGTGATAGCAGGCGTCCATCGCCTCGCCAGCCGTGCCGCCGTAGGCCTCGGCCTGCGCATCGGTCTTGAGTTCGGTTGCGCCGCTGAACAGGCCGCCGGTGGGGATGCGTGACTGGCTGAAGAAGTAGTGGTCCGATCCGCCACCGAGGTCCATCCGCTCCGGGCTGATCCCGACCGACTCGAGGTAGGCGACCAGGAAGTCGGCGATCTCCGCCGACCCGGCCGCGGCGCCCGGCTCGTCGTAGACGATCGGCACGTAATTGGCTGAACCGAGCATGTCGAAGTTGAGGTAGGCGCCGATCTCGGCCCGGCCGTCGGCATCGAGTCCGTCTACGTAGGCGCGCGATCCGAGCAGTCCGAACTCCTCCCCGCCCCAGAAGGCGAACCGAACACGTGCCCGGGGGCTTTCCTCGGCCAGCAGTCGCGCCACCTCGAGCAGGGCTGCCGGACCAGAGCCGTTGTCGTTGATCCCAGGCCCGTCGTGCACGCCGTCGAGGTGGCCGCCGAGCATCACGACCCGGTCTGCGATGCCGTGCGACTCGGCGATCACGTTGTGCACCATCGCGCTGCCGATCTCGGTCGTGACGGTGATGTGCACCTGCGACCCGTCCTCGGCGGCGGCCTGGAGGGCCTCCCCCACTTCCCCGGTGGCGGAGAGGACCGGTATATCGATCCCGTCGGGTGAGAGTAGGGTCGGGCGTCGGGGCTCACCCTTGGCGTACTGCGGGTAACTCACCACCAAGGCAACCGCGCCAGCGGCCACCGCGTTCAGCACAACCTGGCGCCGGAAGCACTGCCCGGGAGGAGCGAAGGCAATCGTGCCCGCGACGAATCCGTCGAAGTCTGCGGCGTCACACCCGCTGTCCTGCCCGTCGTCGAATCCCACGGGCGTGACCGCGCCTGAGAGGTCGCCCGACGCGGAATAGATCATCGCCTTGAAGTCGTTGCCGGTCTCGAAGGTCGGCCCGCCGTCCACGGCCAACGTGCCGCCGGGCAACTCCAGGTACGTGGCCATCTGGAATTCGGGCGTCTCGACCGAGTACCCCATCTCACGAAGCTGCTCGGCCACGTACTGAACCGATGCGTCGTACCCGGCGGTGCCGGCCGTGCGGAGGCCGCCGTTGTCGGTGGCAATCTCCATCAGCGCTTCGAGGTGGGGTCGAATATCGGTCCCGGCGATTGCCTGCGGGGCGTCGATCGAGTGGGTCGGTGAGCCACTCGGGGTGTCGGTCGGACCTGCGCAGGCTGCCAGGACGAGGGCGAAGGCCATCGTCAGGCCAAACGCTGGGGTCAACCGCCGAGAACGCATCCTGCCAAGGGTACGCAGGCCTCATCGCAAAGGTTCGACCGTTGAGACCGATGGAGTTCCCGCGCTAGAATGCGGCTGCTTTGCGAGCGGGAGTAACTCAGTTGGCAGAGTATCTGCTTCCCAAGCAGAATGTCGCGGGTTCGATCCCCGTCTCCCGCTCCAGTTCCTCATCCAGCCCGTCGATTGGGCGGGCCGGTGCGGAACGGGGCGCCTGAGCACCTTGACGGTCCCTCCCGCACCGCCGGGCGTTAGGCGTCTGCCTGGTGCTGAACATCCTGCGCACCCAACCGGCACCCGTTGGAATTGGCGCGCGCCGCGTTTCCGTCGGACGTTGGTCCGGCCGGCCGTGCCGTTCGAGACTGCAGGACAGGTCCATGCCGCGGCCCGTCCGCTGCTTCCGCCTGAGCGTCGTGGCCCATATCCGTTGGCCTCGTCGGTCAGTTCTCCAGTCGGGTCAGCAACCACTCCCCGGTGACGGCGTCAACGTAGACGTATCCGGTTGCGTAGGGTCTTGCGAGAGCGGACGAGCCATCCGCCGTGATTGGGGCGGGGGCGGGAATCGCCAAGTTCGTGAATCGGATCAGCCAGAGAGCCCGAGTGTCGATGGGAGTAGCGCCCCGCATGGTCGCTGGATCGGTCACGGTGACAAGGTAGGCGTCGGCCTGCGAAACGTCGAACATGTCGCCAAATTCGCGACTAACGACCTCAAGGGCCGCGTCGCGGCTTATCTTGCCTTCGGGATCTGCCGGCGACAGGTCGAGCCCCGAGAGCGCCGGGTCGTTACGGAGTTCGGCAGCGACCGCGCCGTGTTGGATCGGTGGCAGGACACCGGGCACAAAGACAACGAATAGGCCGACGGCAGCGATGGTAATGAGAACCTTAGTGCGCATTGGTCCAGTTCCTGAACTGGTCAGAGGCCGGTCGGTCATACCCGTAGGGGCTTTCCACGTAGGCCGAATTCGGGTTGAACACGACCCACGAACCCGAAGTGTTTCGATAGCGCATGCTATTGAAAAGCAGCTTGCTTGGCGCAACAAGGCCGATCTGGCTGTGGGTCGAGTTCACCTCCCCCTGGACATTGAGATAATCCCCAGCCGCAAAGCCCAACCCGCCTCGCGATGCCTTGCCCGCACCATCGAGGAAGCAGTCCCAGACAAGGTCGAACGAGTCGTAAGCCATCTGGAATGTATGTGTCACATGCATGAGCGGGAAGAAGTACTTAACTCCCGCCCCACCCGAGTCGACAAATTCGCAGTACATCTTCGGCTCGGACCAAGACGAGAACCGGACCCAGCCGGTTTGCACCCAACCAGGGCACGATGAGGTCTTGCACAACGTTGTGCCTTCGAGGCTAGATGGGGATCCGCTAACGTTGCCGCACACCGCTGGATTCGTCCACGCGATGATGGCTTTCATCCGGCGAATGGGTCTCGGCGAAGACGGAGACGGCGTCGGATGCGGATATTCATCCGCCTGGGGAGCTCCCCGCGCTCCCACAAGACCATGTAAGTGGCGGAGTGGGCAAAGGAAGCCTGCAATGAACCCATGCGCGGGCCCGGGTGCGACTCCCTATGCCGACCCATCGCACAGGTATTCGCCTCGGAGCGCGTCCTCCGTGCAGCGATCATGGTGGGTCCCGCCGCTCAGTCGACGTTCAGCAGCGGCTGAATTCCTGCCAGCGGGCCGCCCGCCTTGGGCTGGGTCAACTCGGGCTCTGGAGCGCGGTCCGCCTGACGCGTCGCGAGCTCAGCCTCCAATTGAGCGATGAGGGTGGGGACGGTCGAGCGGAATGCCGCCTCGTACGCGTCTCCAGCCTCCGTGGCGAGCGCCTTGTCCCCCTTGGCGTTTGGCGCAAATCGGTAGTGGATGATCGTGCCCGTCGAGGTGGGCTCCAGCTCGATGGTGTGGAGCAGCTTCAGCACCCCTGCCGGGGTATCGAGGATCGTCCGGTCCGTGACGTAGTCATACGGTCGCCAATCGAGAATCTCCTCGACGACGGCGTCCTTGCCGTGCCTGCAGTGGTTCTCTGAGCCCAGTCCCCTCCGGCCACCGGGAGCCCCCTTGATGGCGACCTCGGTCACCCAGGGCTGCCAGGTCATCCGCTGGCCGGGCTTGGTCAGGAATTCCCAGGCAACCTGCGGCGGCACCGTCGTCGGTATCGAGATGGTCGCGATTGAGGCCTCTGGGGTGACGAATACGCGCTCGCGAGCCTCTTCCTCCTGCCACCGACGCTCGAGGTCGTGCGTCCACGCGGGGACGTCGCCGATCCGATCGTAGGTCTCGGTGTGCGCCTGCATCCCCAGTTCGGCCGGGTCGATATCGGTGGCATCGATGCACTGCTGCGTGATCAGGGCGTAGGCGGTGAGGCCGAGCTTCTCGACGACCTCGTTCTTCAGGAGCCGATGCACGACGACCACGTCGGTCCCGAGCAGCTCCTGCCGCCCAGCCACCTTCTGGAGGATGGCAGGCCCGTGATGGACGACGAACTTCAGGTCGAGATCCGGGATGCGGCTGCACGCGTTGCACTCGCAGGAGGTCGCCTGGCGAACATCGCGGCGGCGACGCCGGAACCCGAAGTAGCAGCGCTCGATCGTGTCGAGGAGCATCGACCCGTCGACCTTATCGGTGGTCATGTACGTGAAGGCGGCATCGCCCTCGAGCTTGGCGAGCCGGAAGTTGGGACGGAGCGCCGAGACGACGGCGCCGATGAGGTCGGCGAGGATGTCCTGGGCGTGGTCCAGCTCGACGTCGGCGAGGTAGCCGGTGTAGCCCGAAATATCGGCGATCAGGAAGCAGGTCGGTTGCGCGGCGGCGAGCATTCTTCCCCGCAGGAACGGAAGATTGAGACGATCATCACTATACGTTGGTGCTTCTGCACCGGCTCGGGGTGGCAGATGGCACACGGTGGTTTTTGTGACTACTGGCCCTAGTCCACCCGTGCGACCCGGCCGAGGATGTGGCCTCTGTATCGAGGGACCGCGACGTGGCCGATCTGTCGACCGTCTTCACCGGAATCCGCTTCGAGAACCCGTTCCTGCTCGCCTCAGCCCCGCCGACCGAGTCGGATGCGAACATCCTGCGGGCCTATGAGGCCGGCTGGGGGGGCGTCGTCACCAAGACGATCGGCCTGCACCCGGTCGCCAACGTGCGCGGTCCGAAGACGAAGTTCCTGCGCGTGGACAACGGCGGCAGTCGGCTGTCCATGGCGAAGCGTCCGGACTCGACGCTGATGGCGTCGTGGAACTGGGAGCTGATCTCCGACAAGCCGCTCGACTGGTGGATACCGCGCCTGGAGGCGGTCAAGAAGGCGTTTCCCGACAGGGTGCTGGTGGCCTCGATCATGGCCGGGTCGGGCAGCGACAAGGAGCTCGAGAACTGGCAGGTCCTGACCCGTGCGGTGCAGGACGCCGGGGTGGATGCCGTCGAGCTCAACTTCTCGTGCCCGCACATGGACCGCGTCGACATGGGCTCGAACATCGGAAAGGACAAGGTCCTGTGCTCCATCTCCACGCAAGCGGTCAAGGAGGTGGCCCGCATCCCGGTCTGGGTCAAGCTGACGCCGGCCAGCGCCGATATCTCCGAGGAGGCGGGCGCCACGTTCCTGGGCGGGGCGGACGCCATCTCGTCGTCGAATACCTTCCCCTCGCTGCCACTCGTCGATCCTTCCACGGCCGAGTTCGAGGTCAACGTGAACGGCTTCGTCGCGTCCGGCGGCATGGGTGGTCCGGCCATCCTGCCGCTGTCGCTGGCCAAGATGGCGCAGCTGACGCAGTCGTTCCCTGACCGCGAGTTCTCCGGCGTCGGCGGAATCGCGAGCTTCGACCAGGCGCTCAGCTACTTCATGCTCGGCTGCGGGACGGTCCAGGTGGCCACCGCCGCCATGCTCGACCATGCCATCGGCCCGAACGTCATCCGCGCGCTCACCGATGGCATGACCGCGTTCCTCGAACGGAACGCGGAACGTGGCTGGACCTCGCTCGAGGACTTCCGCGGCCTGCTCCGCGAGCGCATCGTGTCCCACTCGCAGATCGCAAGGCCGGACGCATCCGATTACCGCGGGGGCTACGAGGAGGAGTCCGAGGGCTACGCCACCGAGCCACTCACCGTCTGAGCGAAGGGTGGCCTTGCCACGTGCCCGCGCGCCCCTCGCTGCTGTCTGCCGACTGAACCGCGCTAGCATCACCGCGTGAAGCCCAGGGTGCACCCGTGAGCGCGCCGGACGTTGCCGTCATCGGCGGCGGCGTGGTCGGCACGGCGGCCGCTGCGCACCTGGCAGGGCAGGGCGCCCGCGTGACGCTCTACGAGCGCGAGGCCATCGCCGCCGGCGCCTCGGGACGCAACTCCGGGGTCGTGCAGCACCCGGTCGATCCGGCGCTCGTCGGGCTGTACCACGCGACCGTCGAGGCATACCGCGCGCTCGGGTCGGAGATTCCGCAAGCCGGGTTCGTGCTGGCCGCCGAACCGGCAGGTCTGCTGCTCGTCTCCCGGCGACTCGACGTCGTCTCGCTGCTCTGCGAACAGCTGCGCGCTGCGTTCCCCTACCTCGCGCCCGAGGTGCTCCAGGGCGAGGCGCTGCTTGCCGCTGAGCCGACGCTGGCGCCCGACCTGGCGGCCTGCCGCCTGGAGGCCGGCTTCCCGATCGTCCCGTCGGCACCGACCTACGCCCTCGCCACGCTGGCGGAGCGGCGCGGCGCAACCATCCGTCAGGGTCGAGCGGCTCTCCCCGCCATTGAATCGGGAGTCTGCGTGGGCGTGCGGGTGGCCGGGCGCACTGAACCTGCCGGCGCGGTGATCGTGGCCGGCGGCCCGTGGACCTCGGAGATCATCGATCCGAGCGGCGCCTGGACACCGATCCGCTCGGTCTGGGGTGTCGTGGCGGAGACCGCCATGCCAAATCCACCGGCGCATGTCCTCGAGGAAGCCGAGATGGACGAGGCGCTGGGAGCGGGCCACCTGGCGCCGTCCGCGATCGAGGCGCACGAGGATCCGGCCACCACTCCCCGGTTCAGCCTGATGACGGCCGCCGGCAGGTCGGTCGCCGGATCCACCTTCCTCGAATCCGAGCCGGTGTTGGCCCCCTGGGTGGAGCGAATCCTGCAACGAGGCGCCAGCTTCGTCCCCGCCCTCTACGACGCGCCGATCACCGAGATCCGCGTCTGCGCCCGGCCGGTCGCCCGCGACGGCCGGCCACTCATCGGGGCGGTGCCGGGCATACCCGGTCTCTTCGTGTGCGCCGGGCATGGCCCGTGGGGCATCTCCACCGGCCCCGGCTCGGCGCGCCTCGTGGCCGACCTCGTGCTCGGGCGGGACGTCGACATCCCGGAAGCGTTCGATCCCGGCCGGTTCAGCAGCCCCCGCCCGGGCGGGGGCGCGCAGGCGAGCAGCTAGCCCCGCATCGCTCGCGGCAGCATCCCGACAACTCGCCAGAGCGACGGACTGCGCTCGAACGCGACCATCTGCCGCGCCACCCGGTGCGCCGTCCGGTGGCTGGCAAACCAGATCGGCTTCGGCCGAGGGCGGAACGGGCCGCGAACCACCGTCTTCTCGGAGCGACTGAACATGAGCGTGTTGTGGACGACCCCGACCCCGGAGCCGATATCGGTCCGATAGTGGCCTGGGAATGCGCCCCACGGCGTCACCCCAAGCGCGTACCCGATCCCCGACCAGTGATTGACCCCCACCGTGCCGTACCGCAGGTCGGCGACTGCCCGTTCCACCGCCGGACCGGTCTTCGGGTCGAGTGCCGCGCGGGGATCCACGATGATGGTCGCGTTCAGGGTCCCCCACAGGGATTCGTTGGCGAAGGCAACCGCCCGTTCCAGATAGTCGGGAACGTTCTCCGACTGAATCGGCACCTCGCCGGTGACCGAGCAGAAGGCCTCGGTCGTGAAGCACATCTCGTCGCGACGTGCCGGATCAAGATCCGAGATGAGTGCCCACGGCAAGGCGCCGTCGCTCCGCTCGCCGTAGAGCTCCGCCTCCGGATGAGCGCCGAGGAACGAGTCGAATCGCTGCTCCGCGCCGGGATAGAAGGCGCTCCGCACCGGCGTCGCGGCAAGCCGCGCTCGAACGGCAGCCAGGAAGGGCTGACGGAGCCGCCAGCCCGCCGGGGTGATGATCATCCGCGCCGCAGTGCAATTGAAGCCGGCGTTGTTGGTGAGCATCGAGGCGACGTTGTCGGCCTGGACCCCGATACCGGCCTCGGACCAGCGACCCGGAACCACGATGATCGGCGTCAGGTTGCCGAGCTCAGCGCTGAACGGCTTGGACATGATCGGCTCATCGCGCTGCTTGCGCCCCAGGCCATCGGCTCCTCCGCCGAAGACGATCGCCTCATACGTGCTGTCGGAACCGGTCACGTGCACCTCGTCCACGCCGGGGTGATGGACCAGGTGGGCGCCCTCGACCGCTCCGCCGTGGACGATCCGCAGGAACCCGCCCGCGATGAGCGCTGCGAAGGCCTCCTCGAGGATCGGTCCCATGAAGGCCAGGGTCGGGTGCGTCTTGAGGATCACCACACGGTTGTGGACGAAGAGCTTGTAGACCGCGTCGAGCGGCGCGATGGACGAGACGTTGCCGGCCCCCAGGACGAGGCTCACGCCACCCGCATCGGGAGACCGATACGCGAGCGCCTGGGTTGACGGCAGCGACTCGCGGGTCACGCCCGGCTGCATCCAGACCTCGGCGGTTGCGCGGGAGTACATGAGGCGATCGAAGCGGTCGGCCGGCATGACGCGTGCCACGACACGGCCGTCGGGCAGCGTGCGCGTGCCGCCCGGGATGCGCGGAGCTCCGTACCGATCGATATCAACCAGTGAGCGACGCAGCAGCCGCAGATTTCGAAGAGTGAGATATGGGCCGACCAGGGTCTCTTCGGCCGAGGCGGGCATGCGGGGATCAAGGTCCTCCTCAGCGAGGCACGCTGCGATCCAGCGGTCCGCGTTTCGGAAGACGCCCTCCGTCAGCTCGTCGAGGATGCCGATCCGCGCGGAGACGGGAACAGCGACCCAGGCTGCACGTCTTCCCTGCAGTTCAGCGACGGCCACATCAAGCGCGGTGCGATGCGTGTGGTGAACGGCGACCGTCTCGGCCCGGGCGGACATGGCGCGGAGTCTACGCCCGCCCAATGCAACGGCGAGGCCGGGCACCCGGTCGCCCGGGGCCCGGCCATCGGCCGCGCAGTTCGCCTACTTGACGGTGAAGGCGATCCGCATCCCTTCCTGGTAGTGCGCTTCCTGCTCATCATCCGACCAGATGTTGCAGAGCAGGACGTAACTGCCGGCTGCAAGGTCGAGGGTGACCGTGCCGGATGCCCCGACCTCCACGTCCTCGATCTCGCCGATCACCTCCATGCCGCCGCCCGCCTCGTCGACCACGCCGTTCGCGTCGACCGGCAACGCGCCAGCCGCAAGGTCGGTCTTGACGACCACGAACTCGTGTACGTCGTTGGGACCGTCATTGGTCACTTCAAAGACGACCGATCCGGCCGTGACCTCCGACTTGTCCGGCACCACCGACCACTCCTGGAGCGCCACCTTGACGGTCCCGCCGCCGGCGGCGCAGCCAGCTACGAAGATCAGGCCGATGATCGACAGGATCACCGGTCGGGCGAGACGCGCGCCCCTCATGCGAGCAGATGACTCCATGTTGTCCAAGTCTGGGAACCCTCCTCATTCGTGTGTGCGCGGCGCCGTGCGGCTGCCGGGGCAAGCGCTGAGGGTAGACGTATTGCCCACCAAATGGAAGGGTCATTGTCACTCCTCGAGCTAGATGGTCCCCCGCGACGCGGGCCACGCGCTCGACGCTGCCGCGACCGCCGACCGGGTCGCCTGGCTCGTGAGCCGCCTCGACCTGGAGCCGATCAGCGCAGAGGTACTGGCCGAGGTCGGCCTGCCCGACGAGTAGTCCCAGTTAGGTTGAGGTCGGCGTGGGGGAGGCGGTCTCCGTCGGCGTCTGGGAAGGGCTCGGCGACTTCGACTCCTCCTCACTCCCGGTCGGACTCGGCTGACCGGTCGGACTCGGCTGACTGGTCGACGGCCTGGGCGTGGAGGTCGGGATCTCGCTCGGCTCTCCGGACTCCGCCGGGCTCTCCGACTCAGACTCCTCCGGCGTGACCGATGGCGTGGGAGAGACGCTCTCCGACGGGCTCGGCTCGAATGACTCGGTGACCGATGGCGACGGCTCCGAGCTGGAGCCGACGGTGAAGTCCCGCACCAGCTGGGCCAGTTCCCCGGCATACAGGGCGCCGGCAACCGCAAGCACGAGGGTGGCGGCCAAGGCTGTCACCCGGGCGAAACGAGCGAACGGGCGCCCGGCGGACGGTGGCGTGGTAAGCCAGGCCAGCAGACCGCGACGCGGCGTCGGTTCGGCAGCGACTGCGCTCATCACCCGGTCGGCGAGGTCCGCCGGCGCTTGGTCAGTCGCGATCGTGGCGTAGCGCTCCAGCTCCTCCACCGCAGGATCGCGCGGGTCGAGACCGCCACCCACCTCGGAAGGATCGAACGGAGACCGGCTCATGCCGCCACCTCCCGGCCAAGATCAGCGCGCAGCCGTTCGAGGCCGCGGCGCAGGTGCGTCTTCACGGTGTTCAGCGGGCGTCCGGTCGCGGTCGCGATCGCATCGAGGCTCAACTCTCCGAAGAATCGGAGAGCCACCACCTCGCGGTACGGTTCGCGGAGGCCGGCGACGGCCAGGCGAACGGCACGCTCCCGCTCGCCGGAGAGGAGCGCCGTCAGCGGGTCGGAGGCCGGTGCACTCAAACCGATCTCCGGATTGAGCTCGGCGGCGTCGCGTCGCTGACCGAGCCGACGGAACGCGTGGCGCGTGGCGATCCGCATCAGCCAGCCCCCGAGGGGGCCGTCGCCGCGGTAGCTGCCGAGCGCCCGATAAGCCATCACGAAACTCTCCTGTGCCACATCTTCGGCGTCGTGCGGGCGGCCGAGAATGCGAAGACAAGCGCGGTAGACCGCGACCTGCTCCCGTTCCACGAGGATGCGGAAGGCGTCGCGGTCTCCGTCAAGCACGGTAGCCACGAGTGACCGGTCGTCCACGCGTCCATCGTGCCATGCAACCTGCGCCAACGTTCAGTCGTTGCCGGAATCGTCGCCGCCACCCTGGCCGGAGTGGTCACTCTCGTCAGGCGAGGCGTCAGGCGACTCGCTGGCGTCGTCGGCGTCGTCGGATTCCTCGGGCGAAGCGTCGGGCGACTCGCTGGCGTCCTCAGCCTCGGACTCGGATGAGGAAGCCTCGGCAGACTCGTCCTCGGACTCGTCGGCGTCCTCGCCCTGCGACTCATCGGCGTTCTCGCCCTGCGACTCGTTGGCGTCCTCGCCCTGCGACTCGTCGGCCGAAGCCTCGGGCGACTCGCTGGCCTCGAATTCGTGGCTTGCGTCAAACGACTGGCTCTGGATCTCGTCGGCACGGTCGTCCGGTCCGCCGGAGAGCGCGGCCTGGGAGCCGAAGACGGCGCCCCCTACGAGCAGGAGAGCTGCGACGGCCATGCCAGCACTTCGCAGGATCCGCTGTCGGTCGGTGGTTTGCATCGGTGTGGAACTCCTCGGTATGCGTGTGTGGCCGCCGGGCAGATGGCGGTCTCACCCCATTCGATACCGGTGGGCCCCGAAAGGTTTCAACCGTGTCCGAGTTGGTACCATGTCTCTGCACACTTCCGTCGGGCGCCACGATCCCCCGCACGATGTCTTCGCGCCTGCCCGCCGTCTGAAGAGAGGTTTGAAACGCTCATGGCCACCATCACCGAACCCTCCACGGCCAACGCGCCCATGGGGCCGAACCGACGCCGGCTGCCGAGCGCCCGCTCGGTGCGGTGGAACCCCGAGGCCGAGGAGCTGCAGCAGCTCACCGCCCGGATGCCCCAGGCTCGACGGACGAGTTTTGGCAACTACAACGTCCAGACCCAGGTGGTCAATCGATCAGCGGCATCCACCTACCTGGTCACCGATGACCCGAGCGAGACGACCGGCAAGGCGATCTCCGTTGCCGAGGCGGCCCGGGTGGCCGCACTTCAGGACGCGTACATCGCCGGGGCGGATATGCTGGTCATCGACGGCTACCTCGGCAACGACGCCGAGCAGCGGTCGCGGGTGCGCCTCTACATCGAGGAGGCAAACGCCAACATCGCCGGGATGCAGCAGCAGCTCTACTTCCCGCCCGACATGCCGGCCGATGCCTGGGACCCGGAGCTCTCGCTGATCTACACGCCCAACCTGCCGATGCCCGGCTACCCCGATGATCGGCTCATCACCGTTGACATCGCTGCCGGCGTCACCCGGGTAATGAACTCCGACTACTTCGGCGAGTCGAAGAAGGGCGGCCTCCGCATGTGGAACGCGCTCGTCTACGCGCGTGGCGGCCTGGCGATGCACGCCGGGTGCAAGGTCGTTCCGACCGATGACGGCGAGCGGACGATGCTGATCATCGGTCTCTCGGGAACCGGCAAGACGACGACCACCTTTACGCGGCAGAACAACAGCCAGCCTGTGCAGGACGACTTCATCGGCCTGTTCGCGGGTGGCAAGGTGGTCGGCACCGAGAACGGGTGCTTCGCCAAGACGTTCGGCCTCGATCCGGCGCACGAGCCTGCCATTCACGGCGCGGTCATGAAGCCCGACGCGTACCTCGAGAACGCATCACAGCGCGAGGTAGATGGGCCGGTCGACTTCTTCGACACCTCGTACACCCAGAACGGCCGCGCCACGTTCCCGATGTCCTCGCTGGGCATCTGGCGCGATCCGCGCGAGATCGGTCCGGTCAGCCACCTGTTGATCCTGAACCGCAACGACAACATCATCCCGGCGGTGGCGCGCCTCACCTCGGAGCAGGCGGCCGCCTACTTCATGCTCGGCGAGACGCAGGGAACATCCGCCGGCGGCAAGGCCGAAGACGGCAAGTCGCTGCGCGTACCGGGCACCAACCCGTTCTACCCGCACCGCGACGAGCAGCAGGCCAACCGCTTCCTGGAGCTGATGGGCAGTTGCGACTTCGAGGTCTTCCTGCTGAATACCGGCCGGGTCGGCGGGACCGATGCGGACCCACTCTCGAAGAAGGTGCAGATCGAGCACTCCGGCGCGATCGTCAAGGCGATCGCCGAGGGGACCATCACCTGGGAGCGTGACCCCGACTTCGGCTACGAGGTCGCCTCGGCGCTGCCGGGCATCGAGGATCTCGAGTTGCTCCAGCCGCGCCGGCTCTACGAGCGGACCGGGCGGAGCGAGGACTACGCCGCCTGGGTGGCGCGCCTGCGCCGCGAGCGGGTCGAGTTCCTGGAGCGCTACGCCGGCCTCAAGGCCGAGATCGTCGAGGCGATCCGCTAGGGGCCGCGGTCGCCTCCGCTTCAGGCATGCGTTTCGAGGGTTGCCTGCACGGAGAGGGCCACGTTTCCGGCGAGGGCACGTGAAATCGGGCAGCCGTCCTTGGCATCCTCGGCGATGCGCTTGAAGGCCTCCTCGGTGCAGCCGGGGACGTGCCCGATGACGGTGAGTACCGAGGAGACCACGGTCCAGCCGGTGTCGAGCTTCTCGAAGGTGACCTCGGCCGAGACGTGGAGGTGCTCCGGCGGCGTGCCGGCCCTGCCGAGGTCGGCCGAGAAGGCCATGGCGTAGCAGCTGGCGTGCGCTGCGGCGAGCAGTTCCTCGGGAGACGTGCGGCCTTCGGCATCCTCGGTGCGGGACGCCCAGCTGACCGGCAGGTCGGTGAAGGTATCGGACGACCCGGCGCTGACGGATCCGGCCCCGGACATGAGGTCGCCGGACCAGGTGACGGTGGCGGTGCGGACGGCAGCCATGTGACGGTGTCTCCTTGTATCCTGCGGGGAGTTCAGCCTACCGCAACGGTGGACCGATGCCGACCGCCGAATCGTCCGTTCCCACCCCGCCGCCGATGCCCGTCCTCCGCGCCGAGCGGGTCTACCTGCGCCCCGCAGAGCGCGAGGACCTGCCCGCCTTCGTCCGCTGGTTCTCTGACGCCGAGACGACGCGATACCTGGCCATGCGCGCGCCGTTCAGCCTGGCGATGGAGGAGCAGTGGTTCACCGGCATGCTCGAGCGCCAGGGCAAGGAGGGATACCTCTTCGTCATCTGCCTCGTCGCCGATGGGCGCGCGATCGGCACGACCGGCTTCCATCACCTCGACCTGGAGAACGGCAACGCCAGCTGGGGCATCAGCATCGGCGAGAAGGCCGAGTGGAACCGCGGCTACGGCACCGAGGCGCTCCAGGCGATGTGTGACTTCGGCTTCGGGCAGCTGCGCCTGGAGCGGATCGAGCTCGACGTCTTCGTGCCCAACCGACGAGCACAGCGCTCCTACGAAAAGGCCGGCTTCGTCACCGAGGGGGTCTTGCGACGCGCCCACTTCGCCGACGGGCAGTTCCACGACGTGATCCGGATGGCACTGCTGCGCGGCGAGTGGGAGGCGCTGGCCCGGGCGAAGACCTGGGAGATCGGGACCTAGTGTTCGAGCTGCGGCGCGACCCGGTCACCGGGTGGTGGTCAGCGGTGGTGACCGATCGGAACTTCGAACACGCCTCTTTCGCCGTTCAGGCGACCCCCATCGAGGGCACCCATTGCCGTCACTGCGACGATGACCCGGCGCCCGAGGGAGACGCGGGAGCGGAGGCAACCGAGGAGACCACGGTCCGCCGAGTGACGCTGCGCAAGGACGCCTTTCATCGGATCGACACCGGGCGAGAGCGCACGGGACAGCTGTCGCTTTCGCAGGCTGCGGCCGCGAGCGGGTCGTGGGAGATCCTGGTGGCGCCGCGCGGCCACCACGAACGCCTGGCCGACGCTCCGCCGCGGCTGGCGGTGAACCTGCTGCGTGCCCTGCGCGACGCCATGCGCGCCCTTGCCGACGAGGAGCGCCCCGCCGACGAGCCTCGCTACCTCCAGGCCGTGCAGAGCTACGGGATGCAGGCAGGCTCGCGCAGCAGCCACCTGAACCTGGAGCTGTACGCACTGCCGCAGGTCCCGCACTGGGTCGCCGAGGAGATCGGCGGCGGGGCGCGCCACGTCATCAAGAGCCGCAACTGCGTCTGGTGCAGCCTGGCCCACGCCGAGGAGGAGTCGGGCGAGCGCCTCGTACTCGCCGAGGAGCGCTTCGTCGTCTTCGCTCCGGCCGCCAGCCGCTCGCCCTTCGAGCTGATGATCGTGCCGCGGGCCCATGCCGCCGACTTCACCGCACTCGACGACGACGACATCGCGGCGACCACCGCAACGCTGCAACGCACGCTGCGGGCGCTCGATGCGCTGGGAGACCCGCCGTACAACCTGTTCCTGCACACCGCCCCGGTCGGCGAGCGGCTCGACCAGACGTTCCACTGGCACCTGGAACTGCATCCGCGCCTGCGGGTGATCGCCGGGCTCGAGCGGGCGACCGCCCTGGCCGTCAATCCGGCCGCACCCGAATACGCCGCGGAGGTGCTGCGGCGGCATCTGCAGAGCGGCACCTCGGCCGAAAGCCTGTAACGGATGGACGTGCCGGTGCGTCAACCGGTGCGATGGCATGTTCACCGCGGCTCGTCTCGCGATTCACGGCGATGAGTCTTCCGAATCGGCGATCGATCGACTTCGAGCACCTGTATGCCGAATTTGCCGGACCGATCTACAGCTTCGCCCTGCGCATGGTCGGCGATCCCGATCGGGCAGCGGACGTCGCGCAGGACACCTTCATCAAGGCCTACCGCAAGCTCGACACCCTGACCGACCTCACCGCGGCGCGCTCCTGGATCTACCGGATCGCCAGCAACACCGCGATCGACCAGATTCGCCGCCATCGAAGGATCGTGCCGATGGGCGACGAAGAATCCGGACCCGGACAGCGCCCTGATCCCGGGCCGGGCCCCGAGGCCCAGGTCGTGGGGAGCGTGCTCGACGATCGCGTCGAGCGTGCACTGCTCCGATTGAAGGCGAACCACCGGCAGTGCCTGCTCCTGTCCGACATGGAAGGGATGAGCGCGCAGCAGATCGGCGACGTGCTTGGAATGAGCCAGGGCGCGGTGCGCACACTCCTGTGCCGTGCCCGCGGAGAGATGCGCCGCCACCTGGCGGCAGAGGGACTCACCCGATGACCATGCGACGCGGACCGCATCCCGATGAGCTGATCAGCGCCTCGCTGACCGATGATCTGACGTACGACGAACGCGCCGAACTGGACCGCCACCTGGCGGGCTGCGCGGCCTGCCGCGAAACGCTGGCGGCCTTCACGGTCGAGCGCGACCTCGTGGCTGGCATGAGGGAGGTAGAGCCCCCGCGCAACCTGGCGGCGCGGGTGCGCACCGGGATCGAGGCTGGACGACTCGAGCAGCGCCCGTGGTGGCGTCGCGGCGGAGGGCTCGCGGCTGCCGGGGGGTTCGTTGCGACGGTCGGCGCGGCCGCACTGGCCGTTCTTCTCATCAGCAACCTGCCGCTCGGTCCCGTCGGCCAGGGCGGATCACCGCAGCCGACTGCGTCCGCGACGGCATCTGACGAGCTGTCTCCCAGCGAGGAACCGTCAGCGAGCGCCACGCCTCCGGCGACGACCGGGGACGTCGCGCTTGAGCCCGGGCAGGTCGGCTACCTGTCGCTGGTCGGTGCGCCGTTCAGCGAGTCGCACCTGTACTTCATCAACGATGCGAACGGCGCATCGGTCGAGGCGCAGGCGCCGTCCGGACCGATCCTGTCCGCCGCCTTCTCGCCCACCAACGAATGGCTCGCCTACATCACCCAGAAGGGCGAGAGCGGCGCGAACGAGGTCTGGGCGCTGCGCATAGCCGACGGCACGACGCTCCACCTCGGCTGCTCACTCGCCGCTCCGTTCACTGATCGTCTGGCCTGGTCGCCGGATGGCTCGTACCTGGCGTACACCCTCGTCGCCGACGACCTTGGCGCGAGCTCCGGTTGCCCGGCCAACGATCGCGACGAGCGGACCACCGATGCGTGGATATTCGAAGCTCCTACCGGCGAGCACTACCACCTCACCCAGGACGGAGACGCCTTCGCGGCATCGTTCCTCGCTGGCGAGACCCCGACGCTGCTGGTCAGCCACGCGGCCGAGGCGCCGTGGAGCGAGGCCGTACCCCTGGCCACCACCCCATCCGATCTCGAGCGGATCGACGGCGTCTTCATGCCCCTCGTCTCGCCCGACGGCAACCGCGCCCTCTTCTGGCGCGGGACCATGGCCCTCGAGCCTGGCGGCTGGGCGTGGTCGTTCTCCCGCGGCGGCATGCCGTACGTCTCGGGCGACTTCCGTTCCAGCGGACCGGCGTCCCCGTGGCTCGGCGAGCAGCTCTTCGCCGACCTGACGACACCGGGCGGCGCCGCCTTCGCAGCGGGCCGCTTCAGCTGGGGGCTCGACAGTGACCTGGTCGCATTCTGGGGAGGCGCCTGGAATGGAACGCCACAGGGCGGCCAGGGCACCTACCCTGACGACCAGGGCGTGTACATCGGACGCATCGGCGCCGGCCTGCTGACAGTCGATTCGCGGCTCTCCAACCTGTCGGGCTCCATCGGTGAGCAGGACTGGATCGTCGACGTCATCTTCACCGCCGACGGCGGCGACGTGGTCGTGACCGTCGGGCTCCCGTCAGCGGGGATCGGCGACCCGCCGTCCTCGCGCCTGCTGCGCGTCCCGCTCGATGGCGGCGATGCAACGCAGCTTGGCGGAGACTCCGATCCGACCCCATGGAATGGCCCCGCGGTCATCGGTCGCCTGAACTCCTCGGGCTAAACTCGTTCAGCCATGAGCGAGCGACAGATCCTCGATGCCGACGAGCTCCGTCGTGCGCTGACCCGCATCGCCCACGAGATCGTCGAGGGCAACGGCGGGACCGATGGCCTGGTCTTGGTCGGGGTGCGCAGCCGAGGAGTCCCGCTGGCGCGCCGCCTGGCGGCGCTGATCGAGCAGCACGAGGGCGTGAGCCTGCCGGTCGGGGCGCTCGACATCACCTTCTATCGCGACGATCTGACCCGCATCGCCCACGCGCCGATCGTGACCAAGACCCAGGGGATGCCCGAAACCGACGACAGAACCGTGGTCCTGATTGACGACGTGCTGTACACCGGCCGCACGGTGCGCGCCGCGCTGGATGCATTGACCGATCACGGGCGACCGCGGGCGGTGCGCCTGGCGGTGGTCGTGGACCGCGGCCATCGCGAGCTTCCGATCCGAGCCGACCATGTCGGCAAGAACCTCCCGACCGCGAGCGACGAGATAGTCCACGTCCGGCTCGTCGAGACCGACGGCGCCGACGAGGTGGTGATCACGCGGCCCGAAGGCGGGTAACCGGCCGCGCTATACTCCGGACAAGCCCTTTAAGACGGTCCTGCGAGGCCGCCAAGGAGTCACCGCAGCCATGCTCGACATCGCCGACAGCGCACCCGCCGCCGCTGCTCCGTCGACCGATCGCTGGCCCGATCGCCACCTCCTCGACATCGACCAGTTGTCGCGTGCCCAGCTCGAGCAGTGCCTGGATCTCGCCGTCGAGTTGCGCGAGCAGCGCAGTCGACGATCGGCGCCCCGCCTGCTCGCCGACGAGATCGTCGGGCTGGCCTTCTGTGAGCCCTCCACCCGTACCAGGGTGAGTTTCCAGCTGGCCGCCACCTCGCTAGGCGCGGAGGTGGTTGATCTACCGATCGAGGCGAGCAGCGTGACCAAGGGCGAGTCGCTGGCCGACACGCTGCGAACCCTGGAGCGCACCGGCGTGACGATCATCGTTCTGCGTCACCCGATGAGCGGGGCGCCCTATCACGCGGCGCGCAGCATCGGTGCGCGGATCGTGAACGCCGGCGACGGAACGCACGCTCACCCGACCCAGGCGCTGCTCGATGCACTCACCCTGCGCGAAGCCCTCGGGACGCTGGAGGGCAAGGTGATCACCATCGTCGGCGACATTGCGCACTCGCGGGTGGCGCGCTCGAACCTGCATGCACTCTCGATGCTCGGTGCGTCGGTTCGGCTGGCCGGCCCGCCCGCCTGGGTCGGCCCGTTCGCGAGCTGGCCCGGCGTGCAGATCGCGGATCGCCTCGAGGACGCAATGGCGGGGGCGGATGCGGTCATGACGCTCCGCATCCAGTTCGAGCGCGCGGCAGCCGGTGGGGTCCCGACCCTGCGCGAGTACGCGTCCCGATGGGGCATCACCGAGGAGCGCATGCGGCTTGCCAGGCCAGGCGCCCCACTGCTGCATCCGGGTCCCACCAATGAGGGCGTGGAGGTCACGGCCGCCCTGGCTGCCGGTCCCCGCAGCTTGATCGGGACGCAGGTGAGCAATGGCGTGCCGATCCGGATGGCCGCGCTCGCCCTGCTGGCGCCGTGAGTCGTTTCGGCTCGATCGCTGATACGCCGGCAACGTTTGCCCTGACCGGAGCGCGCCTCATCGATCCGTCCTCGGGGACCGACGTCATCGGCGACCTGGCGGTCCTCAACGGTCGCATCGCCGAATCCACCGAACTGCCACCCGACGTGTCGCGCGTCGATGCAACCGGCCTGATCGCGACGCCGGGTCTGTGTGACCTGCATGCCCACCTCCGCGAACCGGGGATGGAGGGGGCCGAGACGATCGCCACCGGCACGCGGGCCGCCGCGCACGGCGGCTACACGACGGTCTGCGCCATGCCGAACACCGACCCGCCGCTCGATGAGCAGGCGCGCGTGGCATGGGTCCTGGAGCGGGCGCGCGACGCAGCCTGCCGCGTCCGGGTGGTAGCTGCCGCGACTCGCGGCCGCGAGGGCGAGCGCGCCACCGAGATCGGCGAGCTGGCCAGGATGGGCATCGCCGGCGTGAGTGACGACGGGCAGGCGGTCGCCTCGGGACGCGTCGCCCGCGGCCTGCTCGCCTACCTGGGACCGCTTGGTCTGCCGCTCATCGAACACGCGGAGGACCCGGGCCTCGCCAACGGGACCGTGATGCGGGCCGGGCCGATCGCGACACGCCTGGGACTTGCCGGGTGGCCGCCGAGCGCGGAGCGGACGATCGTCGAGCGCGACATTGCCCTTGCCGAGGAGACCGGCGGATGGATCCACTTCACGCACCTGTCGACCGCTGCGGCGATCGAGGCGGTCCGGCGCGCGAAGGCGCGTGGCGTGCGGGTCACCTGCGACGTCACGCCGCACCACCTCGCTTTGACTGACGCATGGGTCGCCGGCGACCGTGGTTTCGCCTGGGAGGAACCGGCGGGCGTGGCCGCGGAGCCGTTCGGCACCACGGTGGCCCCGAGGCGGGCCTACGACTCGGCCTGTCGGGTGAATCCTCCCCTCGCCTCGCGCGCGGATGCCCTGGCCCTCCTCGCTGGCCTGGCCGACGGGACGATCGACGCAATGGCCACCGACCACGCACCCCACCCGCCGGAGCGCAAGGAGGTCGAGTTCGCAGCCGCAGCGCCGGGGATGATCGGTCTCGAGACGGCCCTCTCGCTGGGGCTCGCCGCTGTGGCTGCCGGCTGCCTGGGCATGCTGCGTCTCCTGGAGGCGATGGCCACCACGCCGGCGCGGCTCATCGGTGAGGAGCGCTCGCTGCGACCGGGATCGACCGCTGATCTCGTCGTGTTCGATGCCCGGGCGACCTGGCGGGTCGAGGCGGCGGGCCTGGCATCGGCATCGGTGAACACCCCGCTGTTGGGAATGGAGCTGCCCGGCGTGGTGCGGCTCACGGTTGCGAGCGGGCGCATAACCTACGCAGACGGGCTGGACACGATCAACTAGGGCCTGTGGACCGACGCTCCGCCTGCGAGG
>JAOUHE010000255.1 GCA_029865285.1 Chloroflexota bacterium | reverse complement strand
GTAGACGTCGCCCTCGGTGGCGGTCGGGACGTCGAAGTCGAAGTGCTCGTATCCGGAGTACGGGGCCGACTTGCGCAGGTCGTGGCCGACGCCGGCGGCGCGCAGTGCCGGGCCGGTGACTCCGAGGCCGATCAGCTCGTCCACGGTCAGGATGCCGACGCCCTTGGTGCGGTCCAGCCAGATCTGGTTCTGGGCGAGGAGCTGCTCGTATTCGTCGATGCGGCCGGGCATCTTGGCGATGAACTTCCGCATCTCATGCTCGAAGCCGCGCGGCATGTCGTCGGCGCAGCCACCCACCCAGAAGTACCGGGTGTTCATGCGCTCGCCGGAGATCATCTCGCCCAGGTCGAGGGCCTGGTCGCGTTCGCGGTAGGTGTAGAAGAAGACCGAGATCGCGCCGAGCTCCAGGCCGCTCGTGCCGAGCCAGACCAGGTGGGAGGCGATGCGGTTGAGCTCGCACATGATCACGCGCAGGTAGTTGGCGCGGTTCGGCACCTCGAGCTCCAGCAGCTTCTCCACGGCGATGCAGTAGGCGAGCGTGTTGAAGTACGGCGACAGGTAGTCCATCCGCGTGACGAGGGTGACCGCCTGCCAGTAGGTCTTGTTCTCGCATTGCTTCTCGATGCCGGTGTGCAGGTACCCGACGACCGGATGGACGTCCAGGATCACCTCGCCGTCGAGCTCGGTGATGAGCCGCAGCACGCCGTGGGTTGAGGGGTGCTGCGGGCCAAGGTTGATGACCATCGGCTTGCGGATGCCGGGGTCCTCGGGCGGCGCTTCGGCGAGCTTGGTGCGGGCGGCGGCCTCCTGGGGGGTGAACGCCTCGATGCCCGCGATGGCGCGCTCGGTCTCGGTCAGCGCGCGCCCCTCACGGCGTGCGGCCTCCAGGACGCCGCGGGCCTCCGACGCGAGCGGGAAGCCCCCGCCGATCGCGATCTCGTCGGTCTCAGACGGCATCGGTGAAGGTCACCTCCTCCCCGCCGATCGGGTAGTCCTTGCGGAGCGGATGCCCTTCCCAGTCGTCCGGCATCATGATCCGCGCCAGGTCGGGGTGGCCGCGGAAGCGTACGCCCATCAGGTCGTAGACCTCCCGCTCGTGCCAGTTGGCGGTTGGCCAGACCGGCGTGACGGAGTCCACCTCGGGGTTCTCCTCGCCGGCCCATACGCGCAGGCGCACGCGCGCGCCGGACTCCAGCGAGAGCAGGTGGTAGGCGAGCCGGAACCGTCCCGGCTCGTCGGGGAAGTCCGCGCAGGTCACGTCGGCCAGCAGGCGGAACGAGGCCGGCGTGCCGGCCAGCAGCCGCGCGACGTCCAGCAGGCGCTCCCGGGTGATCTCGATGGTGAGCTCTCCCAGGGCGTCGTATTCGTCTACGACCGCGCCCGGCAGTGACGCGTCGATCAGCAGGCGCAGGTCGCTCAGGATCGCCCCTCTCCCTGCGCTGCGGTCCACAGCTCGCGCGACGAGGACTGGCCCTTCGCGCCGATCTTCTTCTGTAGCAGCGTGAACCCCTCGACCAGGCCCTCGGGTCGCGGCGGGCAGCCCGGGACGTACACGTCGACCGGCACGATCTTGTCGACGCCCTGCAGCAGGGCGTAGTTGTTGAAGACGCCGCCGCTTGACGCGCACGCGCCCATGGAGATGACCCACTTGGGCTCCAGCATCTGTTCGTAGATGTGGCGCAGCACGGGGGCCATCTTCTGCGAGACGCGGCCGCTGACGATCATCAGGTCCGACTGGCGCGGGGAGGCGCGGATGACTTCCGCGCCGAAGCGGCCGATGTCCATGCGTGGAGTGATCATGTGCATCATCTCGATCGCGCAGCAGGCCAGGCCGAAGCCGGCCGGCCAGATCGCCGATGACCTGGCCCACGCGGCGATCTTGTCCACCGTGGTCAACAGCAGGCCGCGTGTGACGAAGTCGGCGACGTCGGGGTCGCGCAGGTCCCAGTCGACGGACTCGTCCGTGCGCGGAGCGCGTTCGATCGGTGTGCCGGGGGGCGGGATCAGCGCCATTCGAGGGCTCCCTTCCGCCAGATGTACGCGAGGGCCGCACCGAGCACGCCGACGAAGATGATCAGTTCGACGACCGCGGCCGTCCCGACGTCCTTGAGCACGACTGCGAGCGGGTAGAAGAACGC
>JAOUHE010000092.1 GCA_029865285.1 Chloroflexota bacterium | reverse complement strand
CGTGCCGAGCTCGCTGCAGCAGGCAACCAACACATGGGATCCGGGCAAGACGGTGAGCGACGCCATTGCGGCGCTGGTGCAGACCGGCCAGGGCGTCGTCAACGGCGCCATCTGGTTCGCCATCGTGTGGCTGCCGGGGCTGATCGTCCTGGCGATCGTCCTGGTGCTGGCGCTCCGGTTCATCCCCGGCCTGCGCCGCCTCCCGGGCCTGCGTCGGCGCCGCGGCGCAGCGTCCGAGCCGGAGGCCTAGCCGAACGACCGGGCGGGGCGCTCCCTAGCGGGGCGCTCCGCGATATCCCAGAAGCCGCCAGGCGACCGGCAGCAGGCCGGCCGAAACGGCGATCTTGATCGCATCCCACGGCGCGAAGACGAGCGCGCCGTGCCAGAGCGCGTCACCTGCCGACATGCTGAGCACGACGGCCAGGACGGGCACCCCGATGGCATAGATCGCCAGGTTGCCGATCACCATCAGTCCGATCGTGCGCAGCGGCGACCGATCCCAGCCACGCTCGGCCAGCCATCCCACCAGCGCCCCTGCCAGCACAAATCCGCCCAGGTAGCCGATGCTGGCCCGCAGCGCGCCGTCGGCACCGAGGCCCGACGAGCCGTCGGCGAACACCCCCAGGCCTGCCGCCCCGGCGGCCACATACAGCGCCATTGAGGCGAGGCCGAGCCGCGACCCGAGAGCCGTGCCGACCAGCAGCACCGCGGCCGTCTGGAAGGTGTATGGAACTGCCGGGTTCCACGGCGCGAACCAGACCAGCTGTGCCGCCAGTGCGGTCAGCCCAGCGCCGCCGGTCACCAGCAGGACGGCGCGCAGAGCGCGCATCAGGCCGGTCGCGGGCCGCCACGGAACCACGACGTCGGCGAGGGTGAGGGCTGTCGGTGAGGCGGTCATCGGTCGGCTCGGAACCTCTCTGCATTTGGCCTGTCCGACCGATGGTAGCGCGCCGTATCGGCTCCGCGAATGGGGCGTCCTTCAGATACACTGCGCCGGAGTCCTTTAAGCCCGGCACTGCGATGCCGGAAAGGAGCCGGCTTGTCCGTTCACACGCGCACCATCGCCACGACGCCACCCGCCATCGAGCGGTCGGCGTCGTTTTCGCGTCCGGGGCTGCTCGCCCTTGAGGGCGGGCTTGTGCTTCGGGGATCCCTGCGCGGCGCCCATGTCCCCGCGGAGGGCGACCTGATCTTCACCACCGCCGCGACCGGCTGGGGCGAGATCCTGACCGATCCCTCGTATGCCGGCCAGGTGGTGATCCTCACCCACCCGATGGCTGGCAGCTACCGGATCGATCCGGCGGAGCTCGAATCTGCACGGGTCCACGCCCGGGCCCTGGTGGTCACCCGGTTGGTGACGCCGCCAGCCGGGCCCGGCCGGTCATTGGAGGAGATGCTGTCGGAGGCCGGCATTCCGGCGATCGAGGGGATCGATACGCGCTCGCTCACACTGGCATTGCGCAACGGCGCGGCGCGACGGGCCGTGATCCGAGCGGTGTCGGAGGGCAGCCGTCGAGCAGGGGCCGACGACGCCGCACTCGTCGCAGCCGCCGGTGCGGTTGCGCCCTGGGAGTCGGTCGATCACGTCGCGACCGTGGCGACTCGCCGCGCGCACGTCGTCCCGCCAGCCGGTGAGCGCAGGGCGCGGGCGGTGCTGGTCGACTACGGCGTGAAGCGCTCGCTCCTCGCGGCGCTGGCGGGGCGCGGCCTCGAGATCACCGTGCTGCCACATGACGCGAGTGCCGCCGACGTGGCCGCGCACGCGCCCGAGCTGGTAGTTCTCTCGCCCGGACCGGGAGACCCGTCCCGCATGGCGCCACAGATCGCGGTCGCCGGTGAGCTTGCGCAGCGTGCCCTGTCCGGCGGTCCGCCGATCCTGGGGATCTGCCTCGGCCACCAGCTGCTGGCCCTGGCGGCGGGTGCCGAGACACGCCGCCTGGCGGTGGGACATCACGGCGGCAACCACGCCGTGATCGAGACGGCGACCGTGCGCGTCGACATCGGCGCGCATAACCACGAAGTGGCGGTACGCGAGGGGCCCGCCCTTGCCGCGGCCGGCTACCGGGTCAGCCACCTCGACCTCAATGACGGGACAGTCGAGGGACTGGCGCACGCATCGGGCAGGGTCGGATCGGTCCAGTTCCACCCCGAGGGAGCACCAGGCCCGATCGATGCGTCCCGCGTCTTCGACCTGGCCGTGGCGCAGGCGACGGCATGACGCGACCGCGCAAGGTGCTGGTGATCGGCTCGGGACCGATCACCATCGGCCAGGCTGCCGAATTCGACTACGCCGGCGTGCAGGCCTGCCTGGCACTGCGCGGCGAGGGTGTTCAGACGCTCCTCGTCAACTCGAACCCAGCGACGGTGATGACCGATCCGGACGTCGGTGGGCAGGTGATCATCGGCCCGCTGACGGTCGGCCACCTGGAGGAGGTGATCGCCGAGCACCTCCCTGACGCGCTGCTGCCGACGCTGGGTGGGCAGACCGGGCTCAATCTGGCCGTCGCTCTCGACGATGCCGGCGTGCTGGAGCGGTACGGCGTGCGCGTGCTCGGTACGCCGCTGGCCGCCGTGCGCGCCGCGGAGGATCGCGGCGGCTTCCGCGACCTGGTGACCGGCATCGGCGAGCCGATCCCCGAGAACGCGGTGGTGGAGTCGGTCGCCGACGGGATGCGCTTCGTCGAGGCGCTGGCGGCCCCGGTCGTGATCCGCCCGGCCTTCACGCTCGGCGGCGGTGGCGGCGGATTCGCCCACACGCCCGAACAGGCGCGCGAGCGGCTGGCCGCCGGGCTGGCGGCGAGTCCCATCGGCCAGGTGCTCGTGGAACGGTCGCTGCTCGGCTGGTACGAGATCGAGTTCGAGGTACTGCGCGACGCGTCGGACACGGCCATCGCCATCTGCGGAATGGAGAACCTGGATCCGATGGGCGTGCACACCGGCGACAGCATCGTCGTGGCGCCGATCCAGACGCTTCCGGACCCGGTCGTCCAGCGCCTGCGACGGTGTGCGCTGAAGATCGTCCGCGCGCTGCGCCTGGAGGGTGGCTGCAACGTCCAGCTCGCCGTGCGCCCCGATGGCGGCGACTACCGGGTGATCGAGGTGAATCCGCGGGTCAGCCGCTCGTCGGCGCTGGCGAGCAAGGCGACCGGCTACCCGATCGCGCGCGTCGCGGCGCTCATCGCGCTCGGGAAGCGGCTGCACGAGTTGCCGAACCCGGCCACCGGCTCCGGCAGCGCTGCCTTCGAACCCGCCGTCGATTACGTCGTCGTGAAGCTGCCGCGCTGGCCCTTCGACAAGTTCCCGACCGCGGATCGGTCGCTCGGGATCCAGATGAAGGCGACCGGCGAGGCGATGGGGATCGGGCGCGAGTTCGCTCCGGCGCTGCTCAAGGCACTCCGCTCGCTGGAGCCGCGAGGACACGGCTGGCTGTGGGAGGACGAAGGCTGGGGGCTCAGTCATCGGGCTCCTGACGACCTGGAGGCGTTCCTCATGCCGACCGATACGCGACTGTGGCGGATGCTGGCCCTCCTGCGTCATGGCTGGACCGATGCCTCCGCGCTGGGCCGGGTCACCGGGATCGCGCCGTGGTTCACCGAGCGGCTGGCCGAGATGGTGGCCGCCGAGGAGCGGGTGGTGGGCGCGCCGCTGCTTGAAGCGAAAGAGGCGGGCTTCGGCGACGCCGAGATCGCGACGCTCTCCGGGGTGCCGCCGGTCGCCGTGCGCCGCGCCAGGGTGCGGGCGGGGATCGCCCCCGCCTACCGCCGCGTGGACACCTGCGCTGGCGAATTCCCGGCAGAGACGCCCTACTTCTACTCCGCGTACGCCACGCCGGAGGTGCCGCCACCGTCCGACCGCCGCAGCGTGATCGTCATCGGCTCCGGGCCGATCCGCATCGGCCAGGGGATCGAGTTCGACTACTGCTCCGTGCGCGCCGCCTGGGCGATCCGCGAGATGGGACTCGACGCGGTGGTGATCAACAACAACCCCGAGACGGTCAGCACCGACTACGACGCCTGCTCCCGCCTCTACTTCGAGCCGCTCGACACCGAGAGCGTGCTCGACGTGATCGACCACGAGCGGGCGCTCACCGGCGCCGCCCCACACGTCGTGCTGACATTCGGCGGCCAGACGGCAATCGATCTTGCCAAGGACCTCGCGTACGCCGATGTGCCGATCGCCGGGCTCACCGCCGAGGCGATCGAGGTGACCGAGGACCGCGAGCGCTTTGCCGCGCTGCTCACCCGGCTCGAGATCGAGGGACCTCGCGGCCGCCTGGCGGCTGACCCGGTGGGCCTGCGAGCGGCGATCAGCGAGCTCGGGCTGCCGGTGATCGTGCGACCGTCCTGGGTGATCGGTGGCCGAGGGATCGCGGTACTCGGCTCACCGGACGATCTCGAATCGCTGCTGCGCACCGACATCGGCTGGCCGTTGCGGGTGGACGAGATGGTCGAGGGGATCGAGGTCGACATCGACGTGATCAGCGACGGTGCCGACTGGTGCGTGCCGGGGATCCTGGAGCAGCTCGACCCGCCGGGTGTGCATTCGGGCGACTCGATGGCCGTCCTGCCGCCCCAGACGCTCTCGCGGTCGCAGCAGGAGCGTGCGGCCGACGCTGCCGGCCGGATCGCCATCTCGCTCGGTCTGCGCGGCATCCTCAATGTGCAGGCGATCGTGGCCGGCGACCGCGTGGTCGTCATCGAGGCGAATCCTCGAGCCAGCCGAACCGTGCCGATCGTGGCCAAGGCGACCGGACGCGACGTCGTGGCGGCCGCCGTTCGCTGCGCGCTCGGCGCCAGCCTCGACGAGGTCGGGTGGTCGCGGGGGCTCGCCGCAGACGCGCTCCTGGTCGCGGTGAAGGCACCGGTCGGATCGCTCTGGCGCTTGCCCGGCGTCGATGTCACGCCGGGTCCCGAGATGCGATCGACGGGAGAGGTGCTCGGTCTGTCCGAGGACTACGCGATCGCAGTCAGGCGTGCCACGGAGGCGGTTGCGGCGCACGAACCGCGGCGGTAGCGCGCCGCGGCGTGGCGGGAGGGGCCGAGTTCAGCGCTTGCGGCGGGCCTGTTCGCGGCGAAGGTTGGGGTCGGAGAATCGGCGGCGCAGGTAGCCGCCGTAGAAGCCGGCCAGGGCTCCGATGCCCACTTGCAGCAGGCCATTGCTGAAGAGGTACTGCGCCAACTCGCCGGCAGCGACCGGCGCACCCGGATCGTTTGCCGCCAGGTAGCTGAAGTACGACGCAAAGAGCACGTAGCCGACCACCGCCGCCACCAGCCCGTAGAGCCAGGGCCGCTGCCAGCCAAGCCAGCCCGCTGCAACCAGGCTGCCGAAGGACAGGAACGAAGCCGATACGCCGATCACCGACTGGGCGTACAGCACGGTGACGATGTACGCGGCAGCCCACAGGATCCCCATCCCGACGCCCGCGTACAGGTTGCGGCGGATCAGCCAGAACGATGACACGACCTGCGGCAGCGGACCGCTGTAGGTGAAGCCAAGCAGCGGGTCGGTCTTGCCCGGGAGCGGCGGCGCCGGCGGGAAGATGCGCTGCAGGAAGGTGAGGCTCTGACGACCGGACGCCGGCATCGGCTCGTCCTCACCGGCCGAGTCGTCGATCGTCTCTCCGCGGGCCAGCATGCGGGATCGGCGGCGCGCCTCGGCACGTGCCTCGGCTTCGCGGCGGGAGAGGGTCTTCTTGGCCATGGGTGCGCGATTGTACGCGAGGCTCCGCCTAACGGGCGGATAAGTCCGTGATAACGCCCCCGAACCGATCATCCGCGTGCCTGAGCGCCTCCCGCCATGAGGTGCGTCATGCCGCTCGTTCCCGAGTTCCCCGTCGCTTCGCCCCGCCCCCGCAGGAGTCTGGCGTTCATCGCTTCACTGGTCGTGCTGTTGGTGTGCCTCGACCACGCCGTGGCGCTCCCGCTGCCCGATCTGGATACCGGGTCGGAGCCGCTGGCCAATAGCGGCCATCTCGTCGTCAGCGAAGTCGTGACCGGCGGCGTAAGTGCGTCGGACGAGTTCATCGAGATCTACAACCCGACCGCGGCTGCCCTTCCGCTCGAGGGTCTCGAGGTCGTATACGTGACGGCCAGCGGCGCAACCATCACCCGCAAGGCGTCGTGGGCCGTCGGCGCCCCGGTCGTGCCGTCGGGCGCCCACCTGCTGGCCGCCAACGAGGCCGGTATCTTCGCCGTGCTCGCCGACGTCACGTACGCAAACGGGCTGTCGGCCAGCGGCGGCAGCATTGCGCTGCGGATCCAGGGGGCCGCGTCGGCGATCGATGCGGTCGGCTGGGGAACTGCGGCGAGCACCTGGCTCGAAATGCGTCCGGCGCCGGCACCCGCCGCCGGGAGCTCCCTCGAACGGCTTCCCGGCGGCCCGGCCGGGTCGACCCAGGACATCGACGACAACCTGGCCGACTTCGCGATCCGGCCGGTCCCCGACCCGCAGAACAGCGTCTCGGAAGCGGTTCCGGGGCCGACCGCCACGTCGTCGCCATCGCCGCCGGATTCCGTCAGCGATGCACCGACACCGTCCGGCGACCCCACGCCGAGCGAAGCGGCGACCGTAACCCCGGACCCGATACCCACCGACACCTTTCTCATGACCGCCTCGCCGAGTTCGACGCCAACGGCGACGCCGACTGCCACCTCCACTCCAGCGCCGACCCCAAGTCCGACGCCCGCGCCGATCATGATCGGCGCGGCGCGGG
>JAOUHE010000254.1 GCA_029865285.1 Chloroflexota bacterium | reverse complement strand
TACTGCTCCGGCTCGGTGTACTTGAACGAGAGATCCTCGAGCTCCCACTTCCACTGCCAGATGCCCAGCCGGTGGGCCAGCGGCGCATAGATCTCCATCGTCTGGGCCGCGATGCGCGCCTGCTTATCCTCGGGCAGGAAGCCCAGGGTGCGCATGTTGTGCAGCCGGTCGGCGAGCTTGATGATGACCACCCGCACGTCCTCGGCCATGGCCATGAACATCTTCCGGATGTTCTCGGCCTGCTGTTCCTCCATGCTCCGGGCGCTGCCGAACTTGGAGAGCTTGGTGACCCCGTCGACCAGTCGTCCAACCTCACGTCCGAAGCGCTTCTCGAGGTCGGCGATGGTGAAATCGGTGTCCTCCGGAACGTCGTGCAGGAGTGCCGCGGCGATGCTCTCCGCGTCCATTTCGAGCGTGGCCAGTTCGTAGGCGACGGCCACCGGATGGGTGATGTAGGGCTCGCCCGATTCACGCAACTGGCCCTCGTGGGCGGTGGCCGCCACCTGGTAGGCGCGCTCGATCAGGCCGACGTTGACGCTCGGCCGATGGCGCCGCGCTTCGGCGACGACGGACTCGATGGTGGGCGCGCTGGCCGCCGGCTCGGCATTTCGGATGCGCTTCGCCACGGCGGCCGGGGCGGCCCGGAGGCGTGCCAGGTCCATTGTCGGTGGATCGTAGCACGCACGGTCTGTGGCCCAGGATGGACCGATGGAGATGTGGCCTGAGGCGGCCGGCCCTCGCTCGGCTACCGCAACTCGCGGCGAACCGGCCGTCTCACGCCTCTTCTTGCTCCTCTTCAGCACCCCTGGCCGGGTGTCCGCACGTTGTTCAGTACATTGCCCGCTTCAGACGTCCCTCCCCGGACCCAGGTCAACGTCCAGACACTGAACATTCGCGTGCGCGAGTGTGCTGTTACCTGAGCCGATGCAGGAGGGCGGTATGGATGAGTGCGTGCGTCCCGACCGCGAATTGCATCACCCGGCCCCGTCGATCACCAGCCCCCCTTTGCACTGGGCGCCGGACGCTGGGCGCTACGCGTCGGGTACGCGATTGAACAGTTTCGCGCGCATCTCGCGAACCCAGTACCAGAACGGATCGGTCACCAGGTCGAAGAGGCCGGGGTGGCGCAGCGGCGTCCCGCCGAACGTGCGCTTGAAGTCGGAGAAGCCCTTCCAGGCGGGATCAGCCCTGACGTCGTCGGGTTCAACCACCCCCCACATGTCGACGGTTCGACAGCCGTCAGCTGCGAGCGTGCGCAGCATCTCGGCCATGACCACGTGCGCCGCGTAGTGGTGCTTGTAGCGCTCGTCGCGGAGGAGGGCGCCGTAGAGGTAGTAGGCGCGATCACCGAGGCGCGGGAAGGCCATCGCGGCGATAGGCTCGCCGTCGACGCGGGCGATGCCCAGGTACCAGCCATGCGAGGCGGCGAAGCCGGCCGCAAGGCGAGCAAGGAATTCCGACGAACGGACTCGGAACCCGCCACCGTGTTCCGCGGTCCGGGTCAGCAGGTCATGGAGAATGCCGATCTCGGCTGCGTCGGGCTGGCGGGAGATGGTGACCTGGGTCCCCTCGCGCTCAGCGCGGCGCGAGAGGCGGCGAGCATCGGCGTGCCACGAGGCCTCGAGGGCGCCGGCGCCGTCGAGAAGGTCGATGATCCTGGTGGTGGGAGCCTGGAGATCGGGGGCCCGGCGCAGATTCTGAGCCTCGGCCAGGGCGGCGAAGTCGGTCGAGTCGCCGGGCTCCGCGCGGGGATCGACCTTGACCACCAGGGCGCGTTCCTCGTTCGCGAGCAGGCGCAGCCCGTGGAGCATCCAGGTGAGCAACTGATCGGCGTTGGCGGCGGAGCGTTCCCAGATCGGGCCATGAGCGACGTAGGCCACCTGGCGACCAAAGCCGGCGGGGCGCATCAGGGCCTGCGCCACACCGCGGATCGTCCCCTCGTCGTCGAGCACGATGCGCGCCGGCGGCTCACCGGCGAGCGCGGTGCACTCGCCCCAGACCCACGACTGCAGAAGATCGGCCTCCCGGCGGGAGGCGACGAAGGCGTCCCAGGCGGGACGATCGGCATCGGTGGCACGACGGACGACGGGAGGCATCAGTGGGAAGCCTAACCGTTGGCTTGGCTGACGACCCGCGCTCGGAGCTCCTTGAG
>JAOUHE010000253.1 GCA_029865285.1 Chloroflexota bacterium | reverse complement strand
GCGCACCGTCGCCCGGGGGCGCCCACCTGCGCCGACGGCGTCGACCGCCGCAAGGCCCAGGATCGCGACCGCTCCCATCGGGACCAGGGCGGCCGGCTTCCGCCCCACGACAAGCACCGCCATGACAAGCGGTACCACGGGAAGGGCCAGGATGACGCGCTGACGACGGAGGGGCCGATCACCCGAGGTGCGCCAGTAGCGCACCTTCGCACGACCGAAGCGGTGGTACTGCCGCCACAGGTCGCCCAGGTCTGCTCGTGGCGTGTACCCGGAGGCGATCTCCGCGTCGAACCAGACCACCCCACGCCGGCCCATGCGCCGGTTCAGCTCGAAGTCCTGGTTCGTCGGGTACCGCTCGTCCCATCCCCCCGCCGCCCGCAGCTCGGCCGTTCGAAAGGCACCGAGGTAGACCGTGTCGGTGGGGCCGCTCGTGCCCCCGGACCGGTAGGCCGCGCCACCCATCGCAAGGTGGTTGTTCAACGCACGGGCGATGCCTTCAGCCCGGGCATCCGGACCGCGTGGGACGGCCACCTGGCTGCCGCCGGCCACCGCTACCCGTGGGTCGCCGGCCAGGCGCTCTGCGCACCTGCGGGCGTGGTCAGGCTGCACGAGGGTGCGGGCATCGACGCGGCAGAGGATCTCGCCCGTCGCCTCAGCCAGGCCCCGGTTCAGGCTCGACGGAGTGGATCGCTGGCTGTTGTGCAGCACCTTCCACGAGGCGAGGCGAGCGTCGCCCAGAAGTCGCTTCGCCCTCCGCACCGAGTCGTCGACGGAGCCACCGTCGACAACGATCACCTCGAGGCGGTCGGGAGGGAGATCCTGGTCGAGCACGCGTCGAAGGCACGACTCGATGTGCTCGGCCTCGTCGACCATCGGAATGACGATGCTGACCCGTGGGAGCTCGGTCAACGGCCCTGTCCCCGGTCGCTACCGAACACGGAGCGAATCGTGCGACCGATGATGCGGGCATCCGTGCGGATGCTCTGATGCCGGAGGTACCAGAACTCGTACTGCAGCTTCTGGAGGGCATCGCTCTCGTTGCCGGCGTAGCCGTACTTGACCTGCGCCCAACCTGTGAGGCCGGGGCGCACCAGATGTCGGAGCCCGTAGAACGGCAGCTTCGCCTCCAGCTCGGCGACGTACTGCGGCTGCTCGGGGCGCGGTCCCACCACGCCGAGCTCGCCCTTGAGGATGTTGACCACCTGCGGGAGCTCGTCGAGGTGGGTCTTGCGGAGCACCCGACCGAACCGCGTGATCCGGGGATCGTCTTCGGTCGTCCACTCGTTGACGAGCTCGCCTGATGGCCGTGGGACCATCGTCCGGAACTTCACGATGCTGAAAGGAACGCCCCCCTTTCCCACGCGTGGCTGGCGGTAGAAGAGCGGGCCGCGGCCGCCGACGAGGTTTCCCAACCACACGAACGGGATCACGAGCAGCAGCGCGAGCCCACCGACGACGGCCAGCGGGATGTCGAGCAGGCGCTTGGCCCGCCCGTAGGCAGCCCGATGCACCTCCCCGATGTCGAACAGCATCGATGCCCGCTCGAGCTCGGAGATCGGGAGCTTGCCCAGCCACTCCTCATAGAAGAGCGTGAGCGATCGCACCCGCACGCCATCGGCGTGCAGCGCGCCCGCCTGCGCGACGATGCGTGGGACCTCCTGGGCATCGCGGTCGAGCACCACCACCGTGGGTCGGTCAGCACCCGGCTCCAGCATCGGACTGTGGGCATCCACCGAGCTCGCCTCGTCGATCGAGAGCGCGCGCAGGATCGACGCAGGGCGTTCCGGCGAGGCTTCGAGCTCCAGCTCCAGCGCCGCGAGCTCCTCCGGGGTTGCCACCAGGAGGACCCGGTCCCTTGCCTCTGCACGCGAACGGCCTCCCACGGCGAAGCCGACACAGAGCCGGTACCAGTCCGGGAGCAGCAGCGCCGAGCCGAAGACCACGAACCGCGGAAGGAGGGCATCGCCCACGAACAGCTGGATGAGGGAGATGGCGGCGGCACCGAGGAACGACGCACCGACGGCGGCGCCCAGCGCAGCCCGACGCGACCTGGGCACATCCGGCAGCCCGAATCCGTACGCCAGGGTGCACAAGATCGCGGCATAGGCGACGGTCCACCCGAATCGGCTTGTGCCCGTGAACGAGTAGTCGTT
>JAOUHE010000091.1 GCA_029865285.1 Chloroflexota bacterium | reverse complement strand
TTCAACGCCTCGGATGTGCCCGATGGGACCCGGTTGATCCGGTCGCTGGCCGAACTGCTTCCCATTGTTGATCAGCGGCTGGCGGTGGCCTCCCATGCCTGATCGGGCCTGGCGTTGCTTTGTCGGGGTCCCGATCGGCGACGAGCTGCGCACCGAGTTGCGCACCACGGTGGAGACACTGCGGGCGAAGCTGCCGATCGCGCACGATGCGCTGCGCTGGACCGAACCCGAGGGCTGGCACGTGAGCCTCGCCTTCCTGGGTCCCACCGAGGTGGATGCGATACCGCGCCTCGCGGAGCTCCTCACCGCGGTGGCCGCCAATCACCCGCCGTTTGCGGTGCCCACCGGGGGCCTCGGCGCGTTCCCCTCGCGCAGGGAGGTCCGCGTCCTGTGGTACGGCATGGCCGATCGATCCCGCCGCCTCGCTGAGCTGGCCGTTGCGGTGCGGCTGGCGGCGAGCGTCGATCTGTCGGCTCCGTTCCGGGCGCACCTGACGCTTGCCCGAGCGAGTGGGGATCATGCCCTGCCGCTGCCCGATGCGCTGTGGCGCGCCGAGCTGCCGAGCGGCCACCTGGCGGTCGAGCGCCTCGTCCTGTATCGCAGCCACCTCAGCGCGGGGGCGCCACGCTACGAGCCGCTCGGCGAGTACCCGCTCCAGCCTCGTGTCACCGCCGGCGGGTCGCGGTGAGCGGGCCTGTGCCGCGCCCGCGGCCACCACACGTCGCGGTGATCGGTGATGGTGACCCGCGCGGCCCCGATGCGCATCGCACCCTCGAATGGGCCGAGGAGGTGGGCCAGCTGCTCGCCCGCGGCGGTGCCGTGGTGATTACCGGGGGGCTCGGCGGCGTCATGCGCGCCGCGTCCCGCGGAGCCCAGGCCGCCGGCGGCTCGACGATTGGAATCCTCCCTGGCGCCGATCCCGCCGAGGCCAATGAGTTCGTCTCGATCCCGATCGCCACCGGCCTCGGCGTCGTTCGCAACCTGGTCGTCGTCACCGCGGCGGACGCGGTGGTCGCGGTCGGCGGGCGCCACGGCACGCTGTCGGAGATCGGGCTGGCACTTCGGATGGGGCGCCACGTGGTGGCGCTCAGTTCGTGGCGCGTGGAGTCCGAGCAGCGCCTGGGCGGGCCGCGCATCCACCGAGCCCGCGACCCACGGGAAGCCGCCGCCATGGCGCTGCGCCTGGCCGAGGCGGGGCCCGATATCGACACCGCCGGCTAGCGATTCCTTCCTGAGCGGTCAGTCGACAAGGCCGCGTGCCGGGAATTGGTACAGCCCCGCCGGGTCGTACGGCATCTCGATCAGGCCGCCGCCGCTGATCTTCCAAGTGTACGAAATAATCTGGATAGCGAGGCAGCCTGCCGTCGGTCCCGAGGTGCAGCCGGTCGTGCTGTTGCCGCCGGTGATCGTGACATCCGCGAGTGGCGCGTAGATCGTACCGGCCAGGATCGTGCTGGACTGGCCACCCAGTTTCACGGCGGCCGTCGGATTGCTTGCAGTCCCGTCCTGCCAGAGCAGGATCCCCTTCCAGGGACACGCCTGTGGCGACACCAGACCGCAGGTCGCCGCGTTGAGCGCCTTCGCCTTGAAGGCCTGGCTAGCGGTGAAAGTGATCGAACCCTGGCACTGGCTGCCGATGGTGGGGCACCCTGGGCCGTCGGTCGAGAAGATCATGATTCGGGCGTCGTTCACCAGCGGGCTGGTTACAGCCTCGATCGAGGCATCAGTCCCGCTGAGTTTGATGCCGCCTCCGGCCAGGATGTACATGCCGGGTTCCAGGAAGAGGCGAACGCGGCTGCCAACCGACCACCCACCGTAGTAGACGCCGGGGGTCAGCGTGCAGATGTCGATAGCCGGGTTGAGCGGATCGGGCGGACAGTCGGGACTACGCTTCAAGTCGCAGCCGCTCGTCGAACTGGACGTCGACTCGGTCCCGTCAGGGCAGATTCCGTTCGGGAAGTTGTCAAGCTCCGGCTCGGGCACCCCGGCCAGCGGGTCGGCGAGCGGGGGATACGAGTTCTCGTCGATGCACGCACTGCTCGTGAATGCATCGTCACACCACAGACCGTTAGGGTCGGTATTCCCGCTGGTGCCGGTCTGGACGCATGTCCCGACCACATACGCGAACGGCGTGATGAGTGTTCCGCCGCCGCTCACATCTAATGCCGAGGCCCCGACTCCGTTCAGGCACAGGTCGTCCTGGGAGGAGCCGCAAGGGGAGTTGATGTGCACGTAGCCTCCCAGTGCCCCCGGTGTGATGGGGAAGATCTTGACTGTGCCTCCGCCGGTGACTGTGCCGGCCGAGCCACCTTGGCAGACCGGCTGGAGGGCCACCAGCGAACTTGAGTTTCCGTTGCCGGCGTCGTTGGCAGCCACGGCGGAGGTCACCACGGCCGCTTCCGCCTGCCCCCAGATGCGGGCGAAGAAGGTCGGATGCGTGTCGTGGATGATCACCTGCACCCTTCCGGGCGAGCCGGCATAGGGTCCGCTCACCGGCGGCGCATGAACCTGCAGGTCACCTGCTGCCAGCGCCGCAGCGCAGGAAGCGTCGGTGACGAAGAAGCCGTTCTGCTGCGCGTAGAAGCACGCATCCGCATTCATCTCGTCCTGCACGTCAGCCACGGTGGTCGCGTTACCGAGGTCGTCCTTCAGCCAGCGCGCCGCGGCGATGGAAGCAGGATCAACCGCGTTCTGTTCCTTTCGGTGAAGCATCCAAGAGAAGCCAAGGTCGAAAGCGAGCGCCAAGATACCCATCAGAACGACCATCCCGAACGCCGCCATGAGGATGATCTGGCCCTGGGAGTCGTCAGGTCGATGGTGCGACACAGGATGAGTCCTCACTGCTGGCGCTGGATAGGTTCGGTGATGACCCCGCGGAGCGTGACCTGCTGCGGAATGAGCAGGAAACCGGCGAGGGGTGGCCTCCAGTTGTAGCAGGCGTACGCGGTCACCCGGTTGCCGATGATCACGCCAGGTCCCTCCGACATACTGCTGGCTTGATCGACGGTGGCCAGCATAGGGCCGCAGCCAATCTCGTCGGGTGAGCTCGTCGGGTCATGCCCATCGATTGAGCACTGCGCCCACCGGGTCTGGTAGGTGTACAGAGCACTACCGATATCGACGGTCACCCCGTCTGGTGGCGCGTCGAACGCGCCTCCGGGCGCGACTCCATCGCGGTAACCGGACCAGCAGGCCGAGATGAACACGGCATTCGGGTTCAGCCCAAAGATCCGATCGCGAGCGTGGGCCGTCATGTCCGGCCAGCCCTCGTCGGGTTCGTCCCATCGGATATAGCTGTCCGGGATCAACGCCGCGTATGTCCCTGAAGTGCCCGGAGGATCCTCGGAATTCGGGTCAAGCCAGCCGACCACTGGGCGCTGGGCAGTCGCGCTGTGGATTGCCGCGAAGCGCGCCGCCTCGCGTGCTGCATTCGTCACCTGTTGTTGGAAGAAGATGCCCATCCCGAGCGTGATGATGCCGACGAACGTCATTAGGAAGAGCGGCAGCACCAGTGCGAACTCGACTAGTGCTTGGCCGCGCGCGCGGAAGCCGGCAGGCCCGACGCGTCCGGCGAACATCAGTAAGTCCCCGCAACGAACACGCGGTCGCGTTGGAGCCACACCTCGCCCACGGAAATGCTCCAGCCGAACGGCAACTGGAGATCGGTGAGGCTGAACAGCGTGGTGAAGCGGTAGCAGACGCGGACTTCGACGTACGGCAACGCGGTGGGTGGGTCCGTTTGCTCAATGGTGGCGGTCCACGGTGGATCCAACACTGAGCATTCCGGTGGCGCGAATGCTCGCTCGCTGCCACATAAGCCCCCCATTGCGACGTCATCTCCTGCGCTGGCGTCGTGCACGCAGACGGCAGCATGGGGCATGTCACAGGTGGGTGGTGTCCCAGAGGCGACCCGGTTGGGCAGTAGATCCGCCTCCTCGCACAGCGCCTCCAGGGCGATGGCATGCAACTGGTTGTAGTTCGCCGGAGTGAGAATTCCACCCGGCTGATTGCGCTGCAGTTGCACGTACTCCTGCGCAGCCGCCTCCGCCCCGTTTCGGGCGGCCGCTTCGAGAATGATCCCCTGCGAGAAGAGGCGACCGAAATCCGCGACCCCGAGCAGGACAATCAGGAGCAGCGGCAGGACCAGGGCGAATTCGACCAGCGACTGGCCTCGCCGCGATCCGACGTGAAGAGCGGCAGTACGGAGAGCGCGACGGCGCTCCGGTGCGAGGTGCGCTGATCTGTCTGGCAATATGCGTTCCTGGTTTGGACCCGTACGGTAGTACTACTGGTGCGGCACCGCCACTCCGTGCCCGCGGCCGAAAGCGGTGTTGTCAGGCCTCGCTCGTGAGTCGCTGGTGCGTTGGAGTGCGGTCACGTAGGGTTGCGGTGGGATGACCAAGGTACGCCCACCACCTTGCAGGCAACCTTGCCACCGTAATTCTGCGGTGCGTCGGCGCACCCCCGTAGACTCTCCGAATGGTCGAGCGCGTCCTTGTCATCCCCCGCGAGCAGGTTCCCGGTGGCTGTGACTTCACGGGCATTCGGTTGGTCGACCTCGCGGCATTGGACGAACTGCGGTCGGCGGTGCGCGATCATGGAAGGTTCATGAACCGTCCACTGGCCGAGCAAAGCCCCGCCTTCAAGCAGCTGATTCCGTACGTGGTGGTGCGTGACGGGGCGCAGACCTTCCTCATGGAGCGCACTGCCGCGGGGGGCGACCCGCGTCTGCATCGCAAGGCGAGCGTCGGCGTGGGCGGGCACATCAACCCGGTCGATGACGGCGACGACCCGCTGACCGCGGGCCTGCGCCGCGAGTGGGCCGAGGAGCTTGACGCCGACTGGGAGCCGGCCTTCCGGCTCGTCGGGCTGCTCAACGACGACTCGAATCCGGTCGGATCGGTCCACCTTGGCATCGTCTTCACCGTCGAGGCCGATGGACGGCGGATCGGCGTGCGTGAGCACGACAAGCTGACCGCCCGAATGGTGGATACCGACGAACTGCGTGCGGCACGGGACCGGATGGAGACCTGGTCGCGCCTGGTGGTCGATCAGCTGGGCTGACCTATACTCGATCGCATGCTGAAGGTGCGTCGAGCCCTCGCGTTGGCCGCCATCATGCTGGGCGCCACGGCCCTGGCAGCCCAGGCGGTAGCGCCGGGCGTGCTTCGCATCCGGCTCACCGGCGTGATCGACCAGGTGAACGCCGCGTACATCGAGGAGGCCCTGTCCACCGCGGCAAGCGGGGGCTACCAGGCGGCGCTCATCGTGATCGACACACCAGGCGGGGAGCTGTCGAGCATGGACCGCATCGTCAAGGCGATCCTCGCCAGCGAGGTCCCGGTGATCACCTACGTGGCCCCGGAGGGTGCGCAGGCCGCCAGCGCGGGGACCTTCGTGGCGATGGCAGGCGACGTGGCAGCGATGGCGCCGTCCACCAGCATCGGTGCCGCATCGGTGGTGGGCAGCTCCGGGGAGGACCTGCCCGACACGCTGCACACGAAGGTGACCAACTCGTTGGTCGCCAAGCTGACCGAGCTGGCGCGGGACCATGGCCGCAACGAGGACTGGGCGGAGCGCGCGGTGCGCGAGGCCGCCAGCGCGTCGGCCAGCGAAGCGGTGGGCATGGTGCCGCCGATCGTCGACCTGGTCGCGACCGACACCGATGCGCTGTTCGCCGCCATCGACACCGGTGCTCGCGCCGACGGGCGCCACTACACCTTCAACGGCGAGCCACTGCCGAAGCTCGCGGGCCTGGAGATCACCGACGCCGTCATGAATCCGGGCCAGTCGTTCCTGCATCTGTTGTCGGACCCGAACATCGCCTTCATCCTGTTCACGATCGGCTTCTACGGGATTCTCTCGGAGCTCTTCCACCCGAACCTGATCAGCGGCTCGCTCGGCGCGATCGCCATCGTGCTGGCGTTCATCGGCTCCAACAGCCTGCCGCTCAATATCGGTGGCCTGCTGTTGATCCTGATGGGGATCGGCCTGTTCGTCCTCGAACTGAACTTCACCAGTTACGGCTTCCTCGCCGCAGGCGGCATCGCTTGTTTCCTGCTGGGCGCGTTTGCCCTCTACACGCGGGTGGACGGCACCGATTCGGTCCAGGTCGAGGTCAGCCCGATCCTCATCGGCCTGACCCTGGTGTTGTCAGTCTTCTACTTCTTCGTGCTCGTGCGTGCCCTGCTCCAGATGCGCGCCAGTCGCTCCACGGGCCTGCCGATCGGGACGCTCATCGGCGCCACGGGAACCGCCCAGACGCTCATCGCGCCGACCGGCATCGCCTATGCTGGCGGCGAGGCGTGGTCGGCCCGCAGCCGCGTGGGGGAGATCGGAGCGGGTGACAGCCTGAAAGTGGTCGGCGTCGACGGGCTTGAGCTCATCGTCGAGCCCGATACCGACGGGCAGGGAGCCGACCTGACCGACGAGGCGACCGATGGCGATTCGTGATTCCGTGGCGACCCCGGAGCCCGAGCTGAAGAGCGCGAGCGGCATAGCGGTGGTTGACGCTGCGCACAGCCCGCTGACCACCTGGTTCCTCGACGGCGTATCGGCGGCGCTCGAGGCGCGCGGCCATCCGGTCCAGCGGGACCCACGTCGGGACGTGGCCGTCGACCCCGGCGTGAGGGTCGTGCTGCATGCCGTGCAGGCGGACCGTCCCACCAGCTTCCGCCGACGCGCCAAGGAGATCTTCGTGGTGGGCGTGGCCGAGCTGCCCGACCACGCCGAGGACATGCTGGCGGCCGGCTACGCGCTGCTGG
>JAOUHE010000003.1 GCA_029865285.1 Chloroflexota bacterium | reverse complement strand
CTATCACACCCACCGGCCCGGCCTCATCGCGTTCGAGGGGGCGTTCCACGGACGGACGATGGGCTCGCTGTCGCTGACCAACAGCAAGCTCAAGCAGCGCGCCGGGTTCGGACCGCTGCTGCCGATGGTCTACCACGCCCCGTTCCCACGGGTCCGTGCCTGGCGCGAGGGGAGCGGTGGTGACGGCAGCGCCGAGCTGGAGGTGCTGCGTCGCAGCATCCTGGGTCGCCTCATCGCGCCGAGCGACGTGGCGGCCATCGTCATTGAGCCGATCCAGGGCGAAAGCGGCTACTTCCCCGCCCCTGCCGCCTTCCTGCGCGGCCTCCGGGAGATCTGCGACGAGCACGGCATCATGCTGGTCGCCGATGAGATCCAGTCGGGCATGGGCCGCACCGGGCGCTGGTGGGCGATCGAGCACGCGGGTGTCGAGCCAGACATCATCACCACCGCCAAGGGGATCGCCTCGGGCATGCCGATCGGCGCCTTCGTGGCCCGCGCATCGGTGATGACGTGGCCGGTCGGGGCGCATGGGTCCACGTTCGCGGGCAACCCGATCTGCGCGGCCGCCGGGACAGTCACCATGAAACTGATCGAGGGCGGCTTGATGGAGAACGCCGCACGCATGGGCGCTCGTCTTCGGGCCGGCGTCGAACGCGCGGCCGCCGACCACGGGGGCGTGCGGGACGTGCGGGGCGAGGGGCTGATGATCGGCATCGAGTTCGCTTCTCACGACGCTGCGAACGCGGTCGAGCAGGCCGCCTTCCGCCTGGGCCTGCTGGTCCTCGAGTGTGGCGAGTCCACGATCCGGCTCTGTCCTCCACTGATCGTCGATGAGGAGGCGGTAGACACCGCCATTCGCCTGCTCGGTGAGGCGTTCAGCGCCGCGGCGCGACCCGTGGAAGGGATGGACGAGACGGGGGGATGAGCCTACTCCTGGTCGGCGTCGCGGGCCGCTTCGAAACGGACAAGTCGCCCTCGAACTGATGACCGAGGGCACTGGCGGGGCTGGGCGCTCGCTGGGCAGCATCGGGGTGACAGGTCTCGGTGCAGATCAGGAGGTGAAGCATGACCCGCCCGGCCACCTCGTCGGCGGCCGTCGAGTCCCGGACCGTGGTCTGGATCGACTCGAGGCGTGCACTGCTGGTGCGCTGGGACGGCACGCCGCACGTCACGCGCCTGGAGAGCGAGGTGCCACCTCGTCGCCGCGGCGGTGAGCACGTCACGCACGATGCGATCCTGCGCACGATGGGCGCACCTGATCCCGACGGACATCGGTCGGAGCACCTGCGACAGTTCCTGCAGCAGGTTGCCGCTTGCATCGACCCGCGTGACCCCGTGGAGATCGTGGGCCGCGGGCCGGTGCACAAGCGGCTCGCGGACCTCGTGGTGGAGCAGGATGGGCGGCACGGCCGCGCGCGGGAGGTGACCGCCCGACCCGCGAAGGCACTTACCGAGGCACAGCTGATCGCCCGGGTCCGCGAGATCGCCGGTGATTCCGCTCCGCGGGTTCGTCGCGGCGTGCCAGCCAGCCGCTAGACCGCCCGGTTGGCGACTCGCAGCGCCAGGCGAGTCCAGGCCACCAGTTGCCGGAGGCGGCGCGCGCTGAGCCGGTCGCAGGCCCAGTTCCAATGGATGGCGATCATGTCGCCGGGTTCGACGCCGTCCACGAAGCCGGTGCCGCCGAGCCAGCGCGACACCATCTCGACGCGCGGTTCGGCCAACCGCAGCCGGCCGTCGCTCAGTTCGAGCGGCACCACCGAGACGAGCAGCGAGTCGCCGACCACGGCCTCGACCTGGCCCCACCGGATACGGCACGAGTCGATCGTGCGCAGCACCTCATCGACCGCTCCCCCGCGCAGCAGGCCCACCCGGGGCAGCACGTCGAGTACGTGGAACGCGTGCACCGGGCGTGCACCGGCGACCACTGCCGCCTCCAGCCAGCGCCACGACGGCGGTGCCAGCCGTTCGCGGAATCGATCCTCGACCGACCGATGCATGGCACCGGTGCGCACCGCATCGGTCAGACGGTTGCCGAGCCAGTAGGCCTCCACCACCGACCGATCGAGCGGATCGGCGATCCCGTTCGCGGCCGCGATCAACTCGAGGTACGGGTAGGCACCCTCGAAGCCCCTGGCGAGCTCGCGCAGACCGCGGTGATCGGCGCCCGCGGCGGCGTACTCGAGCAGGGCGCGTGGTTCGTCCGGGCCGCAGTAGCCAAGCCGATTCGGCCCATACGCGTAGCGACCGAAGAGTACGGGCCCTGGCGGCGGGGCGACCCGCGGCGGATTAGCCGGTGTGGGCGTCGTGGAGACGGTGGGTCCAATCATGGGGTAGCTACCCGGCGACGGCGGGCACCGACCGAGAACGCAGCGTGACCACAGCCACGCCGCCTGCGGCGAGCAGAATCATGGCGTTGCCGGCCAGCGGCCCGGCTGCGGGCAGCGCGCCGGAGCTCAGCAACTGGAGTATCGCCGTGATCGGTGCGCCGATGGTCAGGACGGCGGCCACCATGGTCGCCGGCGCTCGCCGCAGCGCCCCGTACCAGGTCGCCACGTACCCTGCCAGCAGCACACCGGTGCCCAGCACCCACGCCCATTGCTCAGCGCCGAGTTGCACCACCGCGCTCGCCTGCCCGGTGGCAAGCAGGAAGCCGATCAGGACCAGCAGACCGAAGCCCATCCGTCCCGCGCCCGCGACGAGCGGCGGCACCTCCGCGAGCAGCCGCTTGGCGAGGATCGTCTCCACCGCCCACAGGCCGGTCGCGAGGGCGATGAGCGTCTCGCCGCCGCCCCAGGCGACGCCGTCGGGCGGCTGGACCAGCAACTGGGCGGCGAGCAGCACGACCAGGGCCCCGAGCAGCCACGCGCCGGGGCGCTCGCGGAGGACCACCGCGGCCAGCAGGGCGACCCAGATGAAGAGCGTCTTGTGGATCACCGCAGCCGCGGGGGCGCTCGCCTCCGCGAGCCCGGTGAAGAAGAGCAGGAACGGGACGCTGCCTCCGACGAGGCCCAGTGCGGCGACACCGGCCCATCGACGCCCGCCGAGCCGCCGAGGCACGCCACCAACGGCCACAGCCACGCCCAGCAGGACAACCGCGGCGACCGCATTCTTGAGCACTGTGAACGTGGCAGGGTCGCCGAACTGGCGAACCGCGTACCCATTGACGAAGACCGCGACCCCGCTGATGACTGCCGTCCCGACCGCCAGGCCGATACCGGTCGCCACCGACGTACCGATGCGTGGCCCACGCATGCTCATTGCTCCTTTCCGTATGCCTTGCCGACCGCGACGGCGAGCCGCCGCGCCTCGTCGGCGTCAAGCCGTTGCAGGATTGTCCCGGCGGCGACGATGACCCAGTCCCCGATCTCCACCTCGGGCACGACGAGGGTCGAGGCGCGGCGTTCGCGGCCGCCGAGCAGCACCGTGGCACTCCCTTCGTCCAGCGCGAGCACGCGAGCCGGGGCGGTCAGGCACATGGCTCACTCCGCTCCGCCACCGCAACCAGCCGACGCGCGAACTCGTCGAGGGCTCCCTCTACCGCGGGTGTCAGGCCACGGCCAGAGCGGAATGAGCTCCCGCCGATCCCGATGAATCGATCGTGCTGCCGCACCGCGCCGAGCGCCGCAGCCAGCGCCACTGCGCCGCCCGGACCCAGCGCGTGGCTCGAGGTGGATTTCGAGGGTGCCTCAAGCTTGGGTAGCTCCGCCAGGGGCAACTCGGTGATGTCCCCGGGCGTGAGCCCGGCCACGCAGTCGATCACCACCCGTCGCGTGTCAGGCGGATCGCCGATCAACTGCTCGGCCGAGAGCTGTCCGACCTCCTCGACCTGCCATCGTCTCCGCGTCACCGCCGGGACGAGCCGCAGGGCACGCAGCGCAGCTCCGTCATCGCCCCGATCGATGGCGCCGCAGGCCAGCACGCGCACGGAAGGTGACCTCGATGCGCTCATCGGGCGTGCTCGATCTTCAGTTGCAGGAAGTGCGTTGCGCACGAGATGCAGGGGTCGTAGCTGCGGATCAACTGCTCCATGCGTCGCGTCGCCTCGTCGTGCGGCAGGTGGAGCACCGCCGGCGCGAAGAGCGCCAGGTCGTGCTCGATGGCCGCCTGGTTCTGGCTCGTGGGCGCCACGATCTGGGCGTCGCGAATGAGGCCCTTCGCGTCGAGCACGTACCGATGGAAGAGGAGCCCGCGCGGCGCCTCGGTGGCCCAGGCGGCGACCCCGGCCTTCGGCTTCCACGCCGCGGCGTGCCGGGCCGGCGGCGCGTAGCTCGCAACGATGTCGGCCGCCTCGGCCAGGGCATGCAGCAGCTCGACGGCGCGCGCGACGATCGAGAGGAAGACGTTTCGCCGAAGCGCCTCCGGAGAGATGCGGGTCGCCTTGAGCGCAGCCGCCGCTCGCGGATGCAGCTGGTCGGCGGCCAGGGCGACCCGAGCGGTCGGGCCGAGCAGGTAGGGCACGCCGTCCACGGCACTCGCCTGCAGGGCGTGCGACCAGGGCACCTGTACCTCCTCGAAAGCGCTCCCCCAGTCGTCGGGCGACAGGTCGATCCCGTCGCTCGACACGATCCGGCCGTCGTTCATCGGGTATTCAGTCGGGTGCCGAAGTGAGACGAGGCGCGGCTCGCGGTCCGACGGCGGCGTGTCGAGCGAGGCGGCCCACTTCACCGTCGCCTCCGCGTCAATGATCGCGGCCTCCAACGGGGCTCGGAGCTCAGCGAGCTCCTGTGTCCGCGGGGCGCGGGAGAAGCCGCCGACCCGGACGCTGAGCGGGTGAATGGCCCGGGCGCCGACGATGGCCACGATCCGATTGCCCAGTTTCTTCATGCTGAGCCCACGGCTCAGCAGCTCGAGGTGGTCGTGCACCATCTCCAGGGCGCTCGGATAGCCAAGGAAGTCGGGTGCGTGCAGCAGGAAGATGTGCAGGGCGTGGCTCTCGATCCATTCGCCGCAGTAGAGGAGCCGACGCAGCAGCCGGACTGCCGGATCGATCTCGACCTCGAAGAGACGCTCGAAGGCATGCACGGCCGACATCTGGTAGGCGACCGGGCAGATCCCGCAGATGCGGGCCACGATATCGATCACCTCGTCCGGGGTGCGCCCCACCACCAGCCGCTCGAAGTAACGCGGCGCCTCAAAGATCCGCAACTGCGCCGCCACCGTCCCGTCTGCGGCCACCCGCAGGTCGAGCGACCCCTCGCCCTCGACGCGGGTCAGCTGGCCAACTTCGAAGTGCAGGTCACCGCCCTGTGGGGTGTCGGTGTGCATCAGGTCGCCTTGCCCTTGGTCCGCCGGCGTCGGGCGGCCGGCTGCATCGCCTCGACCGCCCGGCGGCTCGCCTCGCGGAAGGCCGGTGCATACCCGGTGAAGCCGGCGAATAGCCGGTCGACCTCGGCTTCAGTCCGATCCCGGGCGAGCCACCCCGCAAGGCTGTTCGTGTTCGCAGCGTCGCGCGGGCCAAAGCAGGCGTAGCAGCCACGCAGGTAGGCCGGGCAGAGTGCGCCGCAGCCGACCTGCGTCACGGGGCCGAGACAGGCGGTCCCGCCCGCGACGAGGACGCAGATCCGGCCAAGCCGCTTGCACTCGGCGCAGACGGCCTCGTCGGGCAGTTGGGGCCGACGACCGATTCGCAGGGCGGTCAGCAGCTCGAGCAGCTGATGCGGATCGATCGGGCAGCCCCGGAGCTCCGCGTCCACCGTGACGTGCTCGGCAATCGGGGTGGAGGTGGCCAGCGACTCGACCTCCTCGGGGCGGGGGTAGACGGAAGCGCGCCACTCCGGCTCGTTCGACCAGTTGCGCAGTGCCTGGATCCCGCCTGCTGTGGCACAGGCGCCGATGGTGACCAGGCGCTTGGTCCGCGCCCGCAGATCGACAATCTGCTCGGCCTGCTCCGGGGTGCTCACCGACCCCTCCACCAGCAGCACGTCATATGGACCCATCGATCTCCGCGATGTGGCCTCGGGGAACTCCACGATGTCGAAGCGCTGCCCGATCGCCAGGAGCTCGTCCTCGAGATCGAGGAGGGTCAGCTGACAGCCATCGCAGGACGCGAGCTTCACGACGCCGACCCGTGGCAGGCGCGTGGCGACCATCACACACCCTCGCGGGTGAAGAGGGCGCCGAGCTCGGTGAGCGTGAAGACCGGTCCGTCGCGACAGACGAAGAAGGGGCCCATCTGGCAGTGACCGCATAGCCCGATGCCGCACTGCATATGTCGCTCGAGCGAAACGAACAGGCGCTCCCGTGACACACCCGCGTCGCGCAGCACGGAGGTGGTGGCCTGCATCATCCGCTCAGGGCCGCAAACAAAGGCCACCGTCGGCCGCGAGGCAAAGTCGCGATGGTCGAGCAGATTGGTCACGACGCCGACGCGTCCGGCCCAACCGGGACCGGAGCGGTCGACGATCTGCAGCACCTCCACGCCGCGGTCAGTCCACGCGGTCAGCTCGCCCGTGAAGAGGCGGTCGGCCGGCGTGCGCGCCCCGTACGCGAGCAGGATCTTGCCGAACCGACCTCGGTCGGCGAGAAGCGCATCGACCACCGGCCGCAGCGGTGCCAGACCGATCCCGCCGGCCACGATCACCACATCACGTCCCAGGGCACGGTCGATCGGCCATCCGGTGCCAAGTGGCCCGCGCAGGCCGACCTGCCCGCCGACCGGGGTGTTGAGCAGGGCCGCCGTGGCAGGTCCGGCTCCGCGAACGGTCAGCAGCAGGTGATCGTGCGCGTACCGCGAAACGGAGATCGGAAAGGCCGGGAAACCGGGCATGTCGACCATCACGAACTGGCCCGGCAGACCGGCGAGGAGCACCGGCTCGGTCGGCACGAGGGTCAGCGTGGCGGTATCGGGCGTCTCGGGGTGGCTCGCGCGCAACGTGGTGATCTCGAAGCGCCCCGGAGTCGCCGCGGCCGGACGGATGAACGGCCGCTCGGCCGGGAGCGCGGGCGGGGCGATGGCGGCCAGCTCCTCGCGAACATCGATCCCGACCGGACACCACGTCACACACCGACCGCAGCCGACACAGCCCGACGTGCCGAACTGGTCGATCCAGGTGGCGAACTTATGGGTGAGCCACTGGCGGTATCGGTCCTCGCGCTTCGGGCGGAAGTTGCCGCCGGCGACCCTGGCGAAGCCGGGGTTGAAGCACGAGTCCCACCCGCGCTCGGTCACGTTGACCGCTCCGCCCAGGTCCGAACTGATGCTCGTCGAGGTGCAGAAGCAGGTCGGGCAGACCATGGTGCAGTTGGTGCAGGCAAGACAGCGATCTGCAACCTGCCCCCAACGCGGGCTGTCGAGCTGGTCCATCAGCCGGTCCCGCAGGCCGTCGGTCGCCACCGGATCGCCGATCGCGGCGCGTGTGGCGGCTACCGCCGCGGAGGCAGCTGCCTCTTCCCCGGGTGTCGCCAGGCGTCCGGGGAGGCGCGCGAGCAGACGCTCGCCGGCTGGTGACCCGGCATCCACCACGAATCCGTCGTCCAGTTCGGTGAGCACGAGGTCGTGCCCGGTCCGGACCTCGGGCCCGGTGCCCATCGAGGTGCAGAAGCAGCCACTCGCGGAGCGCGTGCACTGCACGGCGACGACCAGCGCCGCGTCACGGCGCGCGCGGTAGTCCTCGTCCACAAACGTCCCGCCGGCCAGGACGCGGTCATGGATTCCCAGCGCGGCCAGCTCGCAGGCGCGCACGCCGAGGAATGCAAGGCGCGGCGGGTCCGGTGCGCTGGGCTGGAACGAGATGCTGCCGTCGACGGCGAATCGGTTCATTTCGCCCACCTTCTGGCGCGGTGGGAAGGTGAATTGCTTCCAGCTCATCTGGCCGTTGACGATGTCGAAGACGCGATCACCGTGGCCGTCGCTGAGTCGATACCGGCCGGGCGACTGCTCGTCCCGCCAGCCCGCCGGCAGGTCGGCAACCGTCGCGATCTCGCCCAGCACCGGCATCCCGTCGCGGACGGTCGGACCGATGACGGTGCGCCCCCCTTCCCGCAGCAGATCGAGCAGCGCGTCGAGCCGCTCGCGCGGCAGGAAGGCGGTCCCGGCCGCCGTCACCATGGCTCGTATTCGCGGTCTCGCGCGTAGAGGTCGAGCAACTGCGTGCGCGTGGCCGTGAGGCGGCGGCTGACGCTCTCGAGCAGGCGCGGGTAGAGCGCCAGCATCAACTGTTCGTCATCACGAAGCAGGTCGCGCAGCGCGCCTGACTCGAGGAGAAGCACCTGGCTGGCCTCGAGCGCCACCACCGTGGAGGTCGCACGGTAGGGCGGTACGGCGGCCGACCAGCCGAAGATGTCCCCCGGCTCGACGGTCATCAGCGTGGCAGTGCCGCGGCCGGCAACCCCGACGCGCAGGGCGAGCAGCCCACGCAGCAGAACGCCGAATCGCTCCGTATCGGCGCCCTCGCGCAACAGGACCGCACCTGGTTCCACCTCGCGCAACTCGGCCAGGGCGGCCAGCCGCTCTCGAGCGTGAATCGAGAGACCGCTGCCGAACCAGGTCGATCCGAGACGCGCCGCGAGAGACCCTGGAGCGGTCACGACTCAACCTTGCCAGCGGTAAGCGAGGCGCGAGAGTGCCATTGGCCGCGCAGCGGCATGCCGTTCGGCCCGAGCGGAGTCAGGCCGAAGGCGTCTCCGCCAGGATCCGTCCATCGGCGAGCTTGCCATGGTGCTCCAGCGCCAGTTCGATCTTGCGCCGCAGGGCGGGCGGATCGGTCTCCACGAGGTCGTAGCGAACGCGGACGACCGGCTTGTTGAGGGTCATCAGGCGGGTGAGGTCGATCGGTGTGGCCGCCAACACGAGGTCGGCGGGCACCGCGTTGAGGGTCGCCTCCAGCTCGCGCACCTGCGCGTCGCCATACCCCATCGCCGGCAGGAGCGGGTCGAGGTGCGGCCACCGGGCGAGCACATCGGCAATGGAGCCGACCGCGTACGGCCGCGGGTCGACGACGGTGGCACCCCAGCGACGCGCCGCTACCATCCCCGCCCCAAAGCGCATCTCGCCGTGGGTCAGCGTGGGGCCATCCTCCACGACCACCACCTCGCGACCCTCGATCGGTTCGCCCTCGAGTCGCAGCTCGCTGCGCGCCTCGATGATGGTGGCCCGTGGGTTGAGCGTCGCGATGGTGTGGCGCAGCGCGGCCACCGACTCCGGGCCGGCGGTATCGATCTTGTTGATGACCACCAGGTCGGCGCGACGCAGGTTCGTCTCGCCGGGGTGGTAGCGGGTCTCGTCGCCCAGTCGCAGGGGATCGGCCACCACGATCAGCAGGTCGTGACGGTAGAACGAAAGGTCGTTGTTGCCGCCATCCCACAGGACGACATCACCCTCCTGCTCCGCCTCGCGCAGGATCGCCTCGTAGTCCACGCCGGCGTAAATGGCACGCCCGGCGGCGATGTGTGGCTCGTATTCCTCGCGTTCCTCGATCGTCGTCTCGTGGCGCTCGAGATCCTCCAGCGACCCGAATCGCTGGACCCGCTGCTTCACCAGGTCCCCGTACGGCATGGGATGGCGAACGAGGGCCGGGACGCGACCGGTGTCGGCCACGATCTCGGCCACGCGCCGGGTGGTCTGGCTCTTGCCGGCACCGGTGCGTACGGCACAGATGGCGATCACCGGCTTGTCGCTGGCAAGCATCGTCCGATCGGGGCCCAGGAGCACGAAATCGGCGCCGGCCGCCAGCACGCGCGAGGCGAGGTGCATGACCGTCTCGTGGCTCACGTCGCTGTACGCGAAGACGACCGCATCGGCGCTCATGCGTCGGATGATCTCCTCGAGGTCCTCCTCCGGGAGGATCGGGATCCCCTCCGGATAGCGGTCACCGGCGAGCTCGACGGGATAGCGGCGCCCGGCGATGCCGGGAATCTGGGTCGCTGTGAAGGCCACCACCTCGGTCTCCGGATCGTCGCGATAGACGACGTTGAAGTTGTGGAAGTCGCGCCCAGCGGCTCCCATGATCACCACGCGCTGGCCCACGGCTGCAGCCTCCTTTGCATGCGGAGCGCGGCGACGATGTCTCCCACCGTGCCGGCTACCCGACGCTACGGCCGCGACCTGCCGACGGACGAGTGCCATTCGGGGGGCATGTGGAGGGCCATCCGACCCGCGCAGCTACGGGCGCCGCGTGACCGGCGGGTCAGTTGAGCAGGTCGGAGAGGCTCGTGAGCAGGAGGCCCCGATCCCGCAGGCCGGGGATCATGATGTGGAGGGCGTCAAGGGTCTCGTAGCCGCCCAGGTGCATGAGCACCACCGAGCCATCAACTGCGCGACTGATCACCTTGGTGGCGATCTGCTGGGCCGTCGGTCCGCCATCGGCGATCGGCTTCCAGTCGATGGTGTCGACATCCCAGCCAAAGGTCTTGGTGTATCCGACCGATGCAACCGCGCTCAGCACGGCGGCGTTGATGGCGCCATAGGGCGCCCGCCAGTACGGGATCGGATCCTGGCCGGAGTACTGCTTCAGGATGGTGGCGGCATCGGTCAGTTCGTCCTTGATGAACTGGGCCGATGGAGCTCCGCCGATGGCGCACGGCGCCGCAGTTGGCGAGCCGCCGCCGCCGCTGACCAGGTTGCAGTGGTGCATGGTGTGGTTCCCGATCTCGAACAGTTCGGGGTGCGCCCTGATGATCGCCATCACCTGCTGGCCCGCGGTGGTCTGCGCCATCGCGCCGGTCGGGAAGATGGTTGCGCAGACGCCGTTGGCGATCAGCAGGTTGAGGATCTCCACGCCCGGGTCGAGGCGGCCACCCATGTCGAAGGTGAGGGCTACAGCGTGGCCCGCTCCAGGGATGGTGGTGAAGGTCTGGGCGCTTCCGCCGGGGACGCGGTTCCCCGCACTGCATCCGGTCGCCGCGGGCGTGGCAATCGGCGTCGGGGCGATGGTCGGCAGCGGCGTGGTGGCGGGGCCACCCGAGACGATCAGCACCCATCCGGCGTGCAGTGTGTTCGGGTCGCCGGCCAGGGATGGGTACTCGCCGGCATTCCACGACTGCAGCTGCTGGACGGTCGTCCCCCAGGCTCGCGCAATCGAGGAGAGCGTGTCGCCCGCCCGCACGACATAGCTCACACCGGCCGGGGAGGGGCTGGCGGTCGGTGCCACCGTATCGGTCGGCGACGTTGTTCCGAACGGCGTGGCGGTCGCGGATGGCCGCCCGCTTGCCGATCCCGATCCTGACGCGGACGGCGACGGGCTCGGCGTGGTGCTGCAGGCGGCGACCGTGAGAACGAGCGCGAGAAGTGCGCGGACGCGGCGGCCGCTCATCGGCGCCTCCTGGTCAGTTCCGGTTGTAGCGGACGTCATTCGCGCCGAGCGGCGGCATCGAGCCCTCACCCAGCAGGACGGTCTCGCGACGCAGAAGATCCAGTTCGGCACGCAGACGTGTCGCTGCGTCCGGGAGCTCCAGGAGGCGCTGCTTGCGCCCCAGCTCGATTTGGAGCATTCCCCCGATGGCGTAGCTGGCTGCCAACGGATCCTCGGGCAGCCGGAACGGCTTGAGGATCTCGTCGAGGGACGCGGTCACGCGGCTGATCTCCTGCACATCTCCACCTACGGACGCGGTGGAGGCGACGAGGCGTTTCACGGTCTCAAGATAGCGGTCGAGAGCTACCTGGACCGCAGGGAGCAACCGGTCGTCATCGGTGTCGCCGACCAGCTCGGGGAGGGCTTCGGCCTCCACCACGGCGTAGGGTCCGGTCCGATCCGCCGGGCCGAACCTCACGCGCTCGACCCCCACCGCGAGGAGCGCCCAGCGGCCATCGGCGAACTGCTCGGCATGCCGGACCTCCGCGACGGTACCGATTCGCGCAGCGATGGTCGGCTGCGCCGCCTCCCGGCCGACCGGCTCGATCTCCGACCCGTCGGTGATTGCCGCCACCACGAATCGCCCACCCCACGCGGAACCATCGGCGACCAGGTCGCGCGTCATGGCCCGATACCGCTCCTCGAAGATCTGGAGCGGCAGCGGCAGGTGCGGGAAGAGCACGGTGTGGAGCGCGAAGAGTGGCAGCCGCATGGTCGGACCATGCTGGCACGGGCGCAGCCGTCGGGCAAATCGCAGGACCGCGCGGGCCCGACGCCCCTAACTCTGGTCGATGAACTCCATGTCGATCTGCGCCCGCTGCAGCTTCCCGCTGTAGTCGATGTAGACGCTCTTCCACTCGCTGAAGAAGTCGAGCGCAGCCTGGCCCACCTCGCGGTGACCATTGCCGGTCGCCTTGGTGCCACCGAACGGCAGGTGCGCCTCCGCTCCGATGGTGCCGTGGTTCACGTACCCGAGGCCCGACTCGAAGTCGCGGATGCTGCGGAAAGCGAGGTTGATGTCGCGGGTGAAGAGGGACGTCGAGAGCCCGTACTTGACGGAGTTCACGATCCGTACGGTCTCCTCCCAGTTGTCGACCGCGATGACCGATGTCACCGGCCCGAAGATCTCCTCCATCGCGATGCGCGCGTCCGGCTTGACCTCGGCAAAGATGGTCGGCTGGAAGAAGCTCCCCTTCCCCAGGGCACCCTCCCGGGCCGGCTCGCCGCCGATCACCAGGTCGGCCTCTCCGCGTCCGATGGCGGCGTACGCCGCAATGCGCTCGACCGCGGTCTCGTTGATCACCGGTCCGACATCGGTCTTGTCGTCCAGGCCGTCGCCGAGCACGAGGCCGGCGACGCGCTTGCGAAGCGCCTCCACGAACTCGTCGTGGACCGCCCGGTGCACGATCAGCCGGCTCGCCGCCGTGCAGCGCTGGCCGGAGGTCCCAAACGCGGACCACACCGCTGAGTCGAGGGCGAGGCCCAGGTCGGCGTCCTCCCAGACGACGATCGGATTCTTGCCGCCCAGCTCCAGGCTCACGCGCTTGAGCGTCTTGGCGGCACGGGTGCTGATCTCCACGCCGGTATCGGTGTGGCCGGTGAAGCTGATGACCTTCACGTCGGCGTGTTCGACCAGCGCGTTCCCGACCTCGGTTCCGGAGCCGGTCACGATGTTGACCACCCCGTCGGGAATGCCGCCCTCCATCAGCAGCTCGACAAAGCGGATGGCACAGGCCGGGGTGTCGCTGGCGGGCTTGATCACCGCGGTGTTGCCACAGATGAGCGCCGGGAAAAGCTTCCAGCCGGGAATCGCCACCGGGAAGTTCCAGGGGGTGATGATGCCGACCACGCCGATCGGCTTGCGAATCGCCATGGCGAACTTGTCCGGCATCTCGGACGGGACGGTCTGGCCGAAGAGGCGCCGTCCCTCGCCGGCCATGTAGTAGGCGACGTCGATCGCCTCCTGCACGTCGCCGCGCGCCTCGGTCAGCACCTTGCCCATCTCGCGGGTCATGAGCCGCGAGAGCTCTTCCTTGTGCTCGGCCAGGATGCGCGCCACCTTGAACAGAATCTCGCCGCGCTTGGGTGCCGGCATCATCGACCAGGCGGGGTACGCGCGCTTCGCGGCCTCGACCGCGGCGTCGACATCGGCGGCGCTCGACGACGGGAAGGTACCGACCACGTCGGTGTGATTGGCCGGGCTGACGCTGTCGAAGGTCTTCCCGGACTGGGCGGCGACCCAGCTGCCGCCGATCAGGTTCTGGTACGTGGTGGACACGATTACAGCTTCTCCTTGCGCGCCGTGGGCGCGGACATTCGATGACCGAAGATGGCGGGCACTAATTGTACGCTGCAGGCGCGCCCGAAAACTTCGGGCCAAATGGCCCTATCGGGTCTTCGCGCCCGCCGCAACGATGGCGCCACAACTGAACAGCCCCGACGGCGGGGAGAGATCGTTTCGTAGCAATACGGGGCTGAAATCGTGGCGCCCTCGCCGTCGGGGCATCGACTCGGCAACGCCGGTCCGATGTGGACCGGCGTCGTCGTAGTTGCCCGCAGGCTGTACGACGGCGGAGGCATCGCGCCGGGCCAGGCGAGAAGGCCACACGGCACTTCCGCCATTCGCCGCCCTAGTACGATGATCGCCGCGCAAGGATTCGTGGAGGTGAGGATGACCATGCCCGCTTCCGGCGCCAGCCCGGTGCTCGAGGCTCGAGACCTTCAAAAGCGATTCGGCGATCGCGTGGCTGTCGACGGCGTCGGATTCACCATCGCACCCGGCGAAACGTACGGTCTGCTCGGCCCCAACGGCGCCGGCAAGACGACCACCATCAGCATGATCTGCGGCATCCTGGCGCGCGACGGCGGCACGGTCAGCGTGGCCGGGCAGCCGGTCGACGTCGGCACGCCGGCCGCCAAGGCCACCATCGGCTACGTCCCTCAGGACCTGGCCATCTACCCCGACCTGACCGCCCGCGAGAACCTTTCCTTCTTCGCCCGCCTCTACGGTCTCAAGCGTACCGACGCCAAGGCGCGCATCGACGACGTCCTCGAGGTGGTCGGCCTGGCCGATCGCGCCGGGGACCGTACTGACCAGTACTCCGGCGGCATGAAGCGCCGCCTGAACATCGCCATCGGCCTGCTCCATCGGCCGCAGCTGCTCGTTCTCGACGAGCCGACCGTCGGCGTGGATCCACAGAGCCGCAACGCGATCCTCGAATCGGTCGAGGCGCTGGGGCGCGAGGGGATGGCGATCCTGTACACGACCCACTACATGGAGGAGGCCGAGCGCCTCTGCCACCGGGTCGGGATCATCGACACGGGGAAGATCCGCGCCGAGGGCACGCGCCGCGAGCTGGTGGCGATGGTCGGGCAGCGGGACAAGGTGAAGTTGTCAGCCACTGGTGACCTCGGAGCGGCAGCGCAGACGCTCGCACGAGAGCCGGGCGTCGCGGACGCCACCGCCAACGAGAACGGACTCGAGCTGATCGTCGACGACGCGCGCGGCTTGCTGCCGCGCCTGCTTCAGGCTGCCGCGGACGCCGGCCTGACGGTGAGCACCGTCGAGGTCGTCGAACCCGACCTCGAGGCGGTCTTCCTGCACCTGACCGGCCGCGCGTTGCGCGACTGACACAGGACCGATACCGATGCATGCCGCCCTGCTTATCGCCGCCAAGGACCTCCGACAGCGGGTCCGCGATCGCTCGGCGATCGTGGTGGCGGTGATCGCCCCGTTCGCGCTGGCCGCCATCTTCGGCATGCTCATACGCGACGGCGGGACCGAGTTCACGGCGCACTACGCAATCATCGATGACGATGGCGGACCGATCGCCGCCGCGTTCATCGATGGCCCCATGGCAGCCCTGGCCGATCCGGAGACCGGCGTGGCCGAGATCGTCGACGTCGCCTCGGAGGCCGAGGCGCGTGAGCAGGTCGATGCGGGCGAGCTGGATGCGGTGATCCTCATTCCCGCGGGCTTCAGCGACGCGGTGCTTGCCGGTGGCGGAGCGAAGCTGGCGATCATCGGCAACACCGATTCCACGCTGGGGACCGAGGTCGCCCGGGCTGTTTCCTCGGCCTTCATGGACGAGCTGGCTGCGATACGCCTGTCCGTCGCCGCGGTCCTCGAGGCCCAGGGCCGGACTCCCGACCCGGCCTACGCCGCGGAGCTCGCGGAGCGGGCGCAGCAGTCGGCAACCCCTGTCACCCTGGCGGGCACCCTCGCCGACTCGCGGCAGATGGGCGCCACCACCTTTTATGCCGCCTCGATGGCGATCTTCTTCCTCTTCTTCACCGCGCAGTTCGGTGCGCTGTCGCTCCTCGGCGAGCGGCGCGGCGGCACGCTCCCCCGCCTCGTCGCAGCGCCCATCCCGCCGTGGGCGATCGTTGCGGGCAAGGCGCTCGGCAGCTTCGTGCTCGCGGCGGTGGCGATGGCCGTGCTGGTGGCGAGCTCCACCGTCCTCCTCGGCGCGACCTGGGGGGATCCACTCGCCGTCGCGACCCTTGTCCTGGGTGCGGTGGTGGCTGCCATGGGCATCACTGCGCTGATCACCACCCTGTCGCGCACCGAGGAGCAGGCGGGGAACTTGAACTCGATCGCCGCGGTCAGCCTGGCGATCCTGGGCGGCGCTTTCTTCCCGCTCGGGCGCGGTCCCGACATCCTTCAGCAGGTCAGCCTGCTGACCCCGCACGCCTGGTTCCTGCGCGGCATCTCGGACCTCGGGCCAGCCGGTACGGGAATCGGAACCGTGCTGTTGCCGATCGCAGCCCTCTTCGTCATCGGCCTGGGGACCGGTGCCATCGGTCTCGCCCGGGCGGGACGCCTGGTGGTGGCGCGATGAAGGCGCTTGCGATCGCGGGGGCGAACCTGACCCGCATGGGGCGGGATCGTCTCGGCCTCTTCTTCGTGGTCCTGCTGCCGATCATCCTGGTGCTGTACCTGGGCCTCCAGTACGGGTCGAGCTTCAGCCCAAAGATCGGCGTGCACGCCGAGGTTCCGGGAGTGCTTGGAGACCAGCTGATCGCAGGCTTCGGCGAGATCGAGCCGGAGGCTTGGGGCGTGGTGCGCTTTGCCGACGAGGCCGCCCTGCGGGATGCTGTTGAGCGCGGCGCCGTCGACGCCGGACTGGCGCTGCCGGACCGCTACGACGAGCGAGTGCGGGCCGGTGAGACGGTCGAGGTCGAGTTCCTCTCCCCGGCGGGGAAGGTCGGGATCGGCATCCAGGAGACCGTCCGGGGGATCGTCGCCGAGCAGGCAGCGCGTGTGCGCGCAGCGCGCTTCGCCGCGGCCGAGACGGGTGGGTCGGTGGGCGACCAGCTCGCTGCGGTGGCGGAGATCGAGCCGACCTTGCCAGACCTGTCGGTCAGCACTGAGACCGCCGGGAGCGAGATCTTCCCCCGCGAGCTGCTCGGCTTCGCCCTCGGCGCGCAGAGCCAGCTGATCCTGTTCGTCTTCATCACCTCGCTGACCGGCGCCACGCAGCTGATCCTGACCCGAACGCTCGGTGTCTCGCGGCGGATGCTCTCAACCCCGACCTCATCCGCCACCATCCTGCTCGGCGAGGCGCTCGGGCGCTTCGGCGTGGCCATGATCCAGGCACTGATCATCGTGATTGCGTCGGCGCTCGCCTTCGGTGTCGCGTGGGGTGATCCGCTCGGTACGGCGGCGGTGGTGATCGCCTTCTCCCTGGTGGGCGCCGGCGCGGCAATGCTCATCGGCGCCGTCGCGTCCAACCCCGAGCAGGCGGGCGCGATCGGCCTGGTTGGCGGGCTGGGATTCGCGGCGGTGGGTGGCTGCATGGTGCCGCCGGAGGTCTTCCCGCCGATCATGCAGACGATCAGCCACTTCACACCACACGCGTGGGCGATCGATGCGCTGCGCGCGCTGGCGGTACACGACGCGAACCTCTTCGGGGTGCTGCCACAGGTCGGGGTGCTGGCGGCTTTCGCCGCGGTCCTGCTCGGTTTGGCGACCTGGCGCCTGCGAGCCGCTCTCGCGGGTTGACTGCTAGCGCCGGCTGCCCTATCCCGCAGGGGCGCGGCTAATGATCGCGAGCCCTGCGTCTTCGCGGAAAGAGCTCCTCGATCGGGAACAGCCGTTCAAGCGCTGCCGAGAGAGACGAGACGTACGCGGCCTCAGCGCCCACCGGCAGGTCGCCCTGCGCCGAGCGCCGGATCACCGCCACCAGATCGGTGGGCAGACTGGACCCGGACTCCTCCCGATCGGTGAGCTCCTTGGCGAGAGCGGAGAGGATTGACCTCGCCTGCCGGAACGTCTCGTCCTCGACGACGTACATCTGCTGGCTCCTGGTTACTCCGCGGGCTGGGTCATCCGCAGCACATCGAGTGCGGTGTCGAGCTGCTCGAGGGTGAGCTTGCCGGCATCGACGTAGCCGCGCTCAAGGACCACCGCGCGAATCGTCTTGCCCTCGGCGAGGGCCTGCTTGGCGACCTTCGCCGCCTCCTCGTAGCCGATGAACCGGTTGAGTGGCGTGACGATCGACAGGGAGCTCTCCGCGTAGCCGCGGGCACGCTCGGTGTTGGCGGTGACGCCGTGGACGCATCGGTCTGCAAACAGCCGGGACACGTTGGAGAGCAAACGAATCGACTCCAGGATGTTGCGCGCCAGCATGGGGAGCATCACGTTGAGCTCGAAGTTGCCGGCAGCCCCGCCGAAGGCGATCGCCGCGTCGTTGCCGATCACCTGGGCGCAGACCATGCAGACCGCCTCGGGGATCACCGGGTTCACCTTGCCCGGCATGATCGATGAGCCAGGCTGGAGGTCCGGCAACGCGATCTCGGCCAGGCCGGCCGACGGTCCGGATCCCATCCAGCGCAGGTCGTTGGCGATCTTGTAGAGGCTCACCGCCACGGTCCGCAGCTGGCCCGATGTCTCCACCAGGCCGTCCTGCGCGCCCTGCGCCTCGAAGTGGTTGCGCGCCTCGGTCAGCGGCAGGCCGGTGTCGCGGCGCAGCTCGGCGATCACCTTCGCGGCAAAGCCGGCGGGCATGTTGATGCCGGTGCCCACCGCGGTCCCACCCAGAGGCAGCTCGGCCAGGCGCGGCAGCGCCGCCTGCAGCCGCTCGACACCGGTGCGGACCTGCGCCGCATAGCCCCCGAACTCCTGCCCGAGGGTGACCGGCGTGGCGTCCATCAGGTGGGTGCGTCCGGACTTGACGACCGATGCGAACTCGTCGCGCTTCGCCTCAAGCGCATCGGCCAGGTGGTCCAGAGCGGGGATCAGCTCGTTGACCACTCCGCTCGTGGCAGCGAGGTGGATGCTCGACGGGAAGACGTCGTTGCTCGACTGGCTCGCGTTCACGTGGTCGTTCGGGTGCACCTCACGGCCAAGCCGCTCGGACGCCAGCGAGGCGATCACCTCGTTGGCGTTCATGTTGCTGCTGGTGCCCGAGCCGGTCTGGAAGATGTCGATCGGGAAGTGCTTGTCCCAGCTGCCCGCGGCCACTTCCTCGGCGGCCCGTTCGATGGCGCCGGCGGTATCCGCATCGAGGATGCCCAGCTCGCCGTTCACCTTGGCGGCCGCCGCCTTGATGCGTCCCAGCGCCTCGATGTGCGCCCGCTCGAGTCCACGCCCGGAGATCGGGAAGTTCTCGACGGCGCGCTGCGTCTGTGCGCGCCACCTGGCGCCGGCCGGTACCAGGACGTCGCCCATCGAATCGTGCTCGGTGCGGAACTCCCCTGGGGGTGTCATCGGTCGAAGTCGGTGTCCACGACCCTGGCCTCGGTGAAGCGGATCACCGGTGGAACGAGGTACGGAAGCCGCCCTTGCTCCAGCGCGCCCACGATCAGCTCCGACCGACCGATCAGCTCGCTCAGGAAGATCCCCCGATGCGCCGGCTCGTAGGGGCGCAGCTTCGCCAACCCCTCGGCGAGCTTGTTGCGCGCTCCGCGCGCGTTACGGCGCTGGAGATGGAGCAGCCCGGCCGCGACCTGGATCAGCCCCTGGTAGAAGTCGCGCTGCTGATCGGGCGCTGCTCGCCACAGGGTCTCCCACGACTCGTGCGCGTGCCAGTAGCGGCTCGCGTTGAAGAGCGCCACGCCCTCGCGGAAGAGCGCGTCGGCCTCCGCGTCGCCGAGCGGCGCGGTGCGTCCGCGCGGGAGCTCCGGCTCGATCGGAGTCGGCGCCTTGGCCGTGGTCTTTGCCATCGGACCGATGATAGCGATGCGTCACTCAGGGCGGAGCCAAACGTGCCGACGACCCAGGTCCGGGAGTTACTCCGCCAGCCGGCAGCCGGCGATGACCAGGACACCAACTAGGGCGGCCAGACTGCGACGGGCCGTGGCGCGAAGCCCTGGCATCAGCCCTCTGGTCATGGTCCAGATGCTACGCCCGGCAGACTGCGGTCAGACTGCGCCACAGTCGCCGGGATTGAATCTGCGCCATCGGTAACCGGTCACCGTCTGGGACGGCGGGTGTCACGGGTCCGGGGGGTAGTTGAAGTCGGGATCGGTTCCGGTGACCTCGAGGGCATCGACCACGAACGCTTCACGGCACCACAGTTCGGCCACGACCGGGCCGACCGACCATGATCCCAGTTCGATGGTGCAGGTCGTGGAGGCCGGGTCGCTGAAGTGTCCCGTGACACGCACGATCGACGCGTTGGGCAGGGCACTGAGCCCCGCCTCCGGCGGGAGGTGGAGGGAAAGGGCGTCGGGCCATCCCAAGTAGTTCAGGTTCATTGGACTCGCCAGCCAATACGGCTCCCAGCTCCCTGGGGCCCACTCTCCACAGACGGGGCAGCCGTATGTGCCTGTCACCGTGAGCAGACGATCGCCGAAGCACGCGAGCCGCTCCCACGGAGTGAGGCGCACGATGGCCGCGAGGTCCGGTTCCCCAGCCTCACAGCGTGGTGGCACCAACTCGAGGTAGCGAGCTTCACCTGATCCCATCGCGACATAGCCGGCCAGATTGGCGTCGTGGTCGACCACCAGGTACCAATCGATTCCATCAACCACAGTCGGTCCCCATCCATCGACTTCGACCACAGTGTCCGCGGCCAGCGTGTCGTACACCACGCCGTCGAGGCCCGGTGCGCCTCTCATCCGAAGCCCATCTAGCGTCACAACGGCGCGGCTGCCAGGCGGCAGGATGTCAGCGGGCGCCCCGAACGCGGGTGTCGGCCCCGGCGCGCTCGATAGGGAGCCGGATTCGACTGGCGGTGTCGCCGATGCCATTGCGGTCGCGCTCGGGATCGAACGGCCGGATGGCGAGACGGACGGAGCCAGGCTCTCCTGCCCCGCGGCGGCGCAGCCAGCCACGATCAAGGCGGAGGCGAACACGCCCAGGCGGCGAGCAGCTCGGCGGTGATCGGATGGTGATTGCCTCGTCATCGGCCACACGCTACGCCCGGCAGACTGCGGCCAGACTGCGGCAGCCGTGCCGATACGAGTCTCCACCCCCGGGGTTTATGCGGGCGACGACAATGGCGACGTGCCACTCATCGGCGAATACGAACCTGGCGCCTACCCGCGGTCGCGCGAGCCTGTGGCGCGATACGAGGCGACGGACGGCGAGCAGGGCGGGGATCGGTTGGGCAGGCCCATCGTCGTCCTGACCTCGCTCGGCGCGAGGACCGGCAAGCTCCGCAAGACTCCGCTCATGCGCGTCGAACACGAAGGCTCCTACGCAGTGGTCGCCTCGCTCGGCGGCGCCCCGAAGCATCCGAACTGGTACTACAACCTCGTGAAGAATCCGCGTGTCGAACTCCAGGATCGGGCCACCAAGCGCGACTTCCTCGCACGCGAGGTCACGGGGAACGAGAAGGCCGTGTGGTGGGAGCGCGCCGTGGCAGCATGGCCCGACTACGCGGGATACCAGGCGAAGACAGACCGCCAGATTCCGGTGTTCGTGCTCGACCCGGCGGAATAGTCACGTCGTCGCGACTGGCGGGCATCGCCTCCGCGGTCGGCCAGGCGATCGCTTCCGGGGCGCCCAGCGCGGCCGGGCAGGACCTACAGCTCCCCCGCCTCCATCATCCGCTTCAGGTTGACGAGGCCCTGCTCCCAGCTCTTGCCGTACCGACGGGTGAACATCCCCGCGAAGAGCTTCGCAGCACCGGTCATGAGGAAGTCAATCTGCGAGTCCACCCGTGTGCCGCCCTCGACCGGCTCGAAGGTGAGCATCGCCTCGAACGGAGCGGTTTTCGACGTGCCCTTCAAGCCAGCCCTATGCGGCGGCTCGTAGACCGTAGTCACCGCGTCGTTCTCGGTGGTCACCAGGCCCATCTTCACCCGGGCGTGTCGCGTGGAGCCGACGCCGTGCGGTGGCGGCGACGTCCACCACTCCTTCACGTCGCCGGGGAACCACTTTCCCGTGTTCTCGACATTGGTCAGGACGGCCAAGACGTCCTCGATCGGCCGACTGACGACAATTGAGCTGCGAACCAGTGACGCCACGACCCGCCTCCAGAACGGCCTTGACTGCGGAGCGGTTGCTGCGTTCAGGGCGTGACTGGCGCCGGCCGAAGGCTGTTGCGCCAGTCAGCCGAGGCGGGCGTCAGGCGCCCCATCAACTCCATCCTTCTACTACGCGATCTTGGGCCATCACGTGCTTGATGACGCGTGGACCTCAGCCGATGCGGATCATCTTCTTGTTCACGAACTCATCGGCGCCAAAGCGGCCGAGCTCGCGGCCCGAGCCCGAGCGCTTGATGCCGCCGAACGGCAGTTCGGCGCCGTCGGCGAGCACGACGTTCACGAACACCATGCCGGCCTCGATGCCGTCGGCGACGCGGAGCGCCTGCTCGGAGTCGGTGGTGTAGACGTAGGAGCCCAGGCCGAACGGGGTGTCGTTCGCGATGCGCACGGCGTCGGCCTCGTCCTTTGCGCGGTACACCTGCGCGACCGGGCCGAAGAACTCCTCCTGAGAGGCGGGGTTCTCGGGAGTGACATCGGTCAGCACGGTCGTCTGGAAGAACGCGCCGTCACGGGTGCCGCCGTGCACCAGCGTCGCGCCGTGCGCGATCGCGCGCTTGACCTGCTCGTCGAGGCCCTCGGCCGCTTTCAGCGAGGACAGGGGTCCAAGCGTCGAGTCGGCCGACGTGGGGTCGGTCGCCTCGATCTCGGCGATCTTCGCGGTGAACTTCGCCAGGAAGGGCTCGTACAGCTCGTCCACGACGATGAAGCGCTTGGCCGCGTTGCACGACTGGCCGCTGTTGTCGAGGCGGGCGTCGATCGCGTTCTGCACCGTGGCGTCGAGGTCGTCGGTCGAGAGCAGGATGAAGGGATCAGCGCCCCCGAGCTCGAGCACGACCTTCTTCAGGTGGCGGCCGGCGAGCTCGGCGATCTCGGCGCCGGCACGCTCGGAGCCGGTGAGCGAGACGCCCTGTACGCGCCGGTCCGCGATGACCTTCTCGATCTGGTCGTGCGAGGCATAGATGTTCACGTAGGCGCCGGCCGGGAAGCCGGCGTCGAGGAAGATCTGCTGCATCGCTGCGGCGGATTCGGGGCACTGCCCGGCGTGCTTGAGCAGGATCGTGTTGCCGATGATGAGGTTCGGGCCGGCAAAGCGGGCCACCTGGTAGTACGGGAAGTTCCAGGGCATGACGCCGAGCAGCACCCCGAGCGACGAGCGGCGGATGACCGCGGAACCCTCGCCCGCCAGAAGCTGGATCGGCTCGTCCTTCAGGAAGTGGGGCGAGTTGTCGGCGTAGTACTCGTAGATCGCCGCGGCGAAGTCGACCTCGCCGAGCGACTGCCCGATCGGCTTGCCCATCTCGCGCACGATGAGCTCCGCCAGCTCCTGGCGGCGCTCGGTGTGCAGTTCGGCGACGCGGCGGATGAGGGCCGCGCGCTCCTCGACCGTGGTCGACTTCGACCAGGTGCGGTGCGCTTCATCGGCTACGGCAATCGCGGCCTCGAGCTCGGCGTCGGTGATGGTGTCGTAGGTCTTGACCATCTCGCCTGTCGCGGGGTTGGTCACGGCATAGCTCATCGTCTGGGTCTCCTTGTCAGTGCGCGCCCAGAGCCGGTCTGCCGCGGTGCGCCCGACGGGGAGGCAGGCTGGTGGGCTGAGGCCGATTCTACCCCCGGGTCAAGCGCTCAGATGTCCGCTCCGACGTCCTCGCGCACGGGGCGGAACCCTCCATCGGCGGCCCGCGCCAGCACGAAGAGCAGGTCGGCGAGGCGGTTGAGATACGGGACGACCTGCGAGTCGGGGAGGCCACCGTCCGCGGCCAGCGCCACCGCTCGCCGCTCGGCCCGACGGACCGTTGTGCGCGCCAGGTCGATCGCCGCGCCGACGAGCGACTCCCCGGGGAGGACGAACTCAACCGGCATCGGGTGAACGGCCTCGAGCGCGTCGATCTCACGCTCCAGCGCAGTCACCATCTCGGCGGTCACGCGGGTTGAACCGTCGGTCAGCCGAGAGCGGCGCTCCACGTGAGTGGCCAGCTCGGCGCCGACCACGAACAGCTCCCGCTGCAGGCGGAGCACCAGCTCGGCGAGTGATGCTGCCTCGGTGCCGGCCAGGGATGCGCGGGCAAGTCCCAGCGCGGAGACTGCTTCATCGGTGGTGCCGTACGCATCGGTGCGCAGGTCCGCCTTGCTGATGCGGGCGCCACCGAACAGCAGGCCCGTGGTTCCGGTGTCGCCCTTGCGGGTGTAGATGCGCATCTCGCCGGGATGGTACGCGCTCGGCAAGCCGAGGGGGTATTACTCATGGTGCTACTTGCGCGCCGATCCAGCTCCTGACGTGACGCGGCACTGCGTGAAGTAGTAGGGCAACGTGTTGACGACACACCCAGGCCCCGACACGGGCGAAGAAGCGCGGACATGGCACCATCGGTAATACCGTGGGGGGTGACGGGATGAGCTGGGAGCCGCGGCTGGGCAGTTACCACTTCCCGTGGTTCAACAACGTGTGGGGAGCCCAAACGGTACGCCGATACCACCCTGCGTGGTGAACCCACACCTGAAACGGTTGCCGCGGGGCAGATTCGGGCCGAGAGGTGCCCTTGAACCACGGGACGTGGTATCGCACCACGACCCGGCGGAATTCACCCGACGACGAGGCGCGCGAACGGAACCCTAGAAGAGGCCGGGCGGGGGCTCCCAGCGATCGGCCAGCAGGGTCACCTTGACCGGCGGCCCGACAACTTCCTCGGTCTTGGCCTTGACCGACTGGATCAACTCACCGGCCCACGGGCAGAAGGGGGTGGTGAGGACCATCTTGATCTCGGTCGGGGCGCCATCGGTCCCGATCTCGACGCCCTTGATCAGGTCGAGGTCCACGATGCTCATCCCGATCTCCGGATCGTGGATGTCGTACAGCGCGGTCATCACCTCGTCGACCTTGGCGATGGTCTGGTCTATGCTCATATCCTGACCAGTCTAGCAAGGATTCGCGGGAGAGCTCCCGGGGGCCACCCGTCCGCGGCCCGACGCCTCGAACCAGACCCGCGCATCAAGCGCGGTGAGTGGCGCAGCTCCCCTGCGTCAGTCGATCGCGGCGTAGAAGGTGGGACGCGCCAGCGGAACGGTGGGGCGGACGCGCGTGTAGCCCTCGTACAGCACGCCGTCGGCGTCGATCGCGGCGCGCAGGGTGGCGATCTCATCGGCGACATCGGGCTGACTGGCGTGGCAGGCCAGGGCGGCGAGCTTACGGCCGGCCACCGCGGTGATATCGATCCGGTGACTCGCCGCTCCCTCCTCGGGAGAAAGGTCGAAGCGCCGTTCACCCGGCCACAACACCGGGGAGATGACGTAGACCGCGTTCGGCGCGATCCCCGACTCGGCGAGGCGCTCCACCGCCCAGCGCGTGGCCGCGCCCACCACCACGTGGTCCGGATCATTCGTGACGCCATGGGCGCCAAAGGTGATCACCGCGTTCGGCCGCCGATCGGCCAGCCAGGCCGCGATCTCATCCACCAGCGTCTCGAACGGCACGTCGGCCAATCGCCCGTCGGGGTGGTCGGCGACCGTCACCTCGTCCATCCCGATGTGGCCGGCGGCGCAGCGCATCTCCTCCTCACGCAGATCGGCCAGGTCGAGATCCGGGGTGCGCTCCGGGTTGCCGGCTTCGCCGCGGGTCAGCAGCAGGAGGCGGACGGTGCGACCCGCGTCATGCGCCATCGCCAGCGTGCCGGCAGCGGCGAAGCTCTCGTCATCGGGGTGCGCGAAGATCGCTGCCAGGCCACCGTCTCGTTCGTCCGGGCGATAGGTCACCGGTCCTCCTCGTCGTCACTCAGCCGTCGCCAGCCGCGTTGCGCAACGGCGACCCTCATCGTACGCAGGACGGCCAGCTTGGCGCTCGCCACGTCCGCGATGAAGCGGGCGGTGCCGGCCTCGTCGAGCTCCGACCCGGGCGGTGCCGAATCGCGGCCGACGTTCAGCCAGGCGAGGTGGTATCGGTCCATGCGGCCCCAGACCTTCTCGAGCAGCTCGTCGGAGCTGAGCAGCCAGGCGCGAAACGCATCCCAGCCCGGATCGGCCAGCAGTGCCTCGCCATCGACGAGGAGCCGATCGGTCAGCTCCAGGAAGCGGACACGTGACATGACCATGCCACGCGGGTGGGAAGCGGATGTCGCCACGGCGCCGAGGATAGAGCACGCTGCTCGTTCGTACTATTGCCGCTCGGCGGCGCAGAAGCAGACACTGGTGGTGCATCGCCGCACCGCGAAATGAGCTTGGACCGATCCGGAGTCCGTTCCCTCGCGATCGCCGGAGCCCGCCTGCTGACGGCGCTCCTGCCACTGCTTGCGCTGGGTGCACTGCGCCTCTTCCCGGAGATCAGCTCCGGAACGCTGCAGGATTGGGTCGAGCCGTCGTTCATGCTGGCCGCCATGGCGGCCTGCGGTGCCGCGCTCATCCTGCTCATGGCCGACGCACTCCGGTCCGGGCGCGTGCGGACCCTGGCCGACGCCACCGGCCTTGGCCTGGTAGGTGTCACCCTCGCAGCGATCACGCTCGACGGCTCCACCCTGATCGCCGCTGCCGGGGCCCTGGTGGCGGGCGTTTCGGCCGCAGGGGTCGTGTTCCTGGCGGGGTCCCTCTTGGGCGCATTCTCGGCAGACGGCCCACGCGGTCGGATCGCCGGCGTCGTGGCCAGCCTCGTTGCCATTCAGGCCACCCTTGTCCTGGTCCTTCTCGCCGGCGGCATGGCCATCGATGATCGGATCCTGCCCCTCCTGCTGCTCGGCCCGGCGGTCCTGCTGGGGCTTGCCGCCGTCACCAGCAGCGACGCCCCGGCGCGCGCCGTGGCCCTGGGGCTGGCCGCCACCGCCACCCTTGCCCAGGCCTTCGCCACCCCAGGGATCGAGATGCTGCCGGGGATGGTCGGCCTCGTCTTGGCGGCCGCGGTCCTTGGCGTGTCCGCTGGTCTGCGCCTCCGCGGCGAAGATCAGGCACCGGCGCTGCCACCTGCCTTCCCGGTGACGCTGCCGCTGCCGCTGCTCCCGCCCTCAGCGCCCGTCGGCCTGCTCGAGGCGCGCGCCGACGCCGAGGACTCTGAACCCGCGCGTCTCGCGCGCGAACTGCGTGCCACGCTCGAGGAGCTGATCACGACCCGTCGTACGGTGGGCATGCAGCGCGCCGAGATCGAGCGAGCCTCGGCCGTCGACCAGCTCACCGGGGTGGCAAGCCGCGCCGCCGTGCTGGAGCGGCTCCGACTCGAGGCGGCCGAAGCGCGCCGCTACGACCATCCGCTGGCCGTGGTGCTGCTCGATGTGGACGACTTCGCCGCGCTCAATCACCTCCACGGGACAGCCACCGGCGACACCGTGCTTCGCGAGGTGGCTCTGCGCCTCCGCCTGCGTGCGCGCGAGGCTGATGCGCTGGGTCGCATCGCTGCGGACGCGTTCCTGGCGATCCTGCCGCACACCGACGAGCTCGGCGCGATCGGCTTCGCCGACGCGGTGCGCAACCGCCTCTCCGCCCGGCCGATCCTGACCGATGCCGGCGAAATGCCGATCACGCTGTCGGTGGGCATCGCGCTGATGCGCCCGGGCGCGGCACTGTCCGAAGATGAACTGCTGGCCGCCGCGGAGGAGGCGCTCGCCTCGGCACGCGCGGCTGGCGGCAACGTGATCGCGTTCGATCGGGCACATGGACTCGCCCGCATTGACGACCACCGCGGGCCGCCGCGGACGCCGGAGGCCGAGCCGGAGGTCGAGGATGACGGCACAAGATAGCGGCCTGACACTTATCCACACCACTACAGGTTGTGGATATCCAGCGCTGTCGCATCGGTCCGTGGATGGTATTCTCGCCGGACCATGCCAGCCTCCTCGACCCTCTCCGCCAAGCTGATCTTCCCGACAAAGGAGATCGTCGAGGAGTACTACCTCCCGATCATCTACACCGCCTGCCGGACCTGCTACTCCGAGCAGGTGCCGGATCAGATCTGGGACAGGGCGGTGTCACGCGCCGTGGCCGATGAGAAACAGCAATCACTCGTGCGAAAGGTGATGGAGTCGGGGCACGGCTCGACCATCGAGCACGTCAACTTCACCTTCGCCATCAGCGGCGTGACCCGCACCCTCTCGCACCAGTTGGTGCGCCACCGTGCTGGAACCGCTTTCGACCAGCAGTCGCAGCGCTACGTGAGCTTCAAGCAGCGGGACAACTACACGATCCCCGCCAGCATCGCGAACGGTGACCTGCCCGATGACCTGGCCGGCCGCTTCCAGGCCGCGGTCGACGAGAACATGGACCTGTACGGCCAGCTGCTGCAGGCCGAGGTGCCGGCCGAGGACGCTCGCTTCATCTTCCCCAACGCCATGCAGACCAACCTGATCATGACGGTCAACCTGCGCCAACTGATCCACATGTCGGGGCTGCGGCTGTGCACCATGGCCCAGTGGGAGATCCGCCAGCTCTTCAAGCAGATCCGCCACGAGATCTTCCGGGTATCGCCCTTCTTCGGGTCGTTCCTGGCACCCAAGTGCGTACCCCTCGGCTATTGCGACGAGATGGGCAACCGCGACGAGCACTGCCGCATTCGACCGCACCGCGACACGGTGATGGCCGTCTGGGAGGCATATCGGTCAGGCGACCTGGCCGAGACCGATGGACCGATCGTCCCCGAGACCTCCCCGTTCCGCCCACGCAAACGCCGCGTGCCGGTGGACGGCGGCGAGCCGGAGACGATGCCGATCGCGATCGAGGCGCCCGAGGCCGCGGTCGGCCAGGCCGGAGGCTCGGACCGGGTCTGACGCCCCGCCAGAGGCGACCCGCCGGAAGCGTTCGCTGGGAGCAGGTCACTCGGCCACTCAGGCCCGCATGTCCGGCTAGGCGGTGCCCACGCTCCGTGAGGCGGGCCGCGATTCGCTCGCCTGAGGCACCCTCAGCGGGAAGTACACCCGGGGGGAGTACCGTCGAGCCAGATGGCGTGCCCCGGGTCGAGCGATAGCCTCGCTGCAGGTGGCGAAACGCGTCATCACAGGCGAAGGCCTGAAAAAGGCAAACCCACTGCGAGGTGGGGACGCAAAGCTTGGGATCTCGGCCTACCTGGCCTGAGATAGCCCGGCTGCCAGAATGCCCTCGCATCATCTCCGTGAAAGGGGACATGATGCAGGCACTCGGAAGGGCAAGCACGGGTTGGCGTGGTCGAGATGACCGAGCCGACGACCGTGCTTTTGTTTTGCCCGCATCTGCCGATCGCGGCTGGCTGCGGCGCATCTCCATCCAGCTCGGCGTCTCGTGGGCGATCTCGTGGGCGATCTCGTGGGGCACCACCCC
>JAOUHE010000252.1 GCA_029865285.1 Chloroflexota bacterium | reverse complement strand
ACCGGGCCGCGGCCGCCGACCAGCTGCCTGGCGCCGAGCGCGGCCACGGCGTCGAGCGTTGTGCTGCGCCACTCCCCGATGTGCGCGTCACCCATGTAGGGTGCCGCCTGCGCCTCGACGAGATCCCCGGCGAAGCAGATGCGCTCGTCGGGCAGCCACACCACGATGTCGCCGGCGGTGTGACCCCTCCCCAAGTAGCGCAGCTCGACCGCGCGGCCGCCGACCTCCATCTCCAGCGCGTCGGTGAACGTGTGCGTGGGGCGGGTCAGGCCGGGGATCGTCTCGGCGCCGGCGAAAAGGCGTGGCATCCTCGCCGCCTCGCTGGCCCAGTCCTCCGCTCCGCGCTCCTCGATCCAGGCGGCCGTATTGGCATGGGCGATGATCTTGGGTGCGTGGAAGGCAGCGGCACCGAGCACGCGCACCGCGTGATAGTGGGTCATCACCAGGTCGCGGAAGGGCAGATCGGTGAACGTGCGGACCACGTCGATCCAGCGCTGCGCCATCAGGGGAGTGGCGCGCGCCTCGATGGCGAGCAGCGCATCGGTCCCGACAATGCAGCCGACGTTGGGGTCGCCCTCCGCGGTGTACGCGTAGACGCCATCGGCGAGCTTCTCGAGGGTGGCCGTCTTCTCGCCGAGGTCCCCCGAGGAAGCGAAGGGCTTGCTGCTCACGGTGTGATGATACGGGCCGGCAAATGTCGGGTAATGGCGCAATAAGGTCGTCGGTCCATGCTGGCGCGATGGGCAGGCGACTCCCCGACTCCACCCTGACCCTTCGCATCGACCCAGACGTCGTGCTGTGGGCGCGCATGCGCGCTCTCCGCTCGGGCACGAGCGTCAACCGGCTCGTCCGGCAGTTCCTCGAGGAGTATGCAGCGGTTCCGCCCGGCTTCTGGGAGGGCCTGTCGCCGCCGTGGGATTCCGCTGAGCCGCCGCCCTCGGCCGCGTCTCCCGAGTAGGAGGGCGTCCGAGCCAGCCCTCGCTCCCGTCAGAGGCATTCACGCAGTTGTGCAAGTGCGCAGTCGTGCAAGTCGTGCTGCGTGAACGGTGCTGACGCGCCGACCTATGCAGGGAGCCCGGCCGGCCATCGCCCATGTCAGAGGCATTCACGCAACTGTGCACTCGTGCTGCACACGCGCGACCGACTACAGCGGTGGCAGCTCCACGACGCGCACGCGGATCATTCCCGGCAGCGCCGCCAGGCGCTTGAGCAGCCCCGCCGAGACTGCCTGGTCAACGCTGACGAACATCAGCGCCTCGCCGGCAAGCGACAGCCGCGAGAGCTCCAGCGACGAGATGTTGACCCCGGCCCCGGCAAGCGCGTTGCCCACGGCGCCCACGATCCCCGGCTGGTCATGGTGGCGGGTGATCAGGATGGTGTCGGCCAGATCGGCATCGGTCTCGAAGCCGTCCAGGCTGGCCAGTCGCGGACGTCCGCGGGACGTTGAGCCGGCCAGGCGCACGGCCTCCTCACCCTCCCCAAGCTCGAGGGTGAGGAGCGAGGACCACGGGTCGGCGACATCGGTCCGGGACTCGTGGACGGTCAGTCCGCGCTCGGCGGCGACGAGGTCGGCGTTGACGGCGTTGACCCGCTGTTCGGTGATCGGCTCGAGCAGGCCGGCAAGGACCGCGGTGCGCATCGGTGTGCCGTCCCAGGCGGAGATCTCGCCGGCGTACGTCAGGGTCAGGGTGTCCGCGGGCGCCGGCACGAGCTGCCTGCCCAGGATCGCCAGGCGACGGGCGAGCTCGACGAATGGCCGCACGCGCGGCGCAACGTCAGCCGCCACCGACGGCGCGTTCACTGCGTACGGCGGTGTCACGCCGGAGAGCGCCAGCAGCACCTGCTCGGCCACCTCGAGGCCGGCGCGCTCCTGGGCTTCCGCGGTTGATGCGCCCAGATGCGGGGTGAGCACCGTGTTCGGGGCGTCACGGAGCGGGTTGTCGGGGGCCATCGGCTCGGTCGAGTAGACGTCAACGGCGGCCCCCGCCAGGCGTCCCTCGCGCAGGGCCTCGGCCAGGGCTTCCTCGTCCAGCAGGCCGCCGCGCGCGACGTTCAGCAGGAAAGCGCCGGGTTTCATGGCGGCAAGCTGCGCACGACCGATGAGCCCGCGCGTCTCCGGCCCCAGCAGCAGGTGCAGGGTGACCACGTCGGCCTGCGCCAGCAACTCCGGCAGGCCGACGAGGGCCACACC
>JAOUHE010000089.1 GCA_029865285.1 Chloroflexota bacterium | reverse complement strand
GGCGGCAGAGATCGTTGGACTGCTCCAGGGACAGGGCCAACACATCCTCGGGGCGCCGATCGATGTCGTAGCTGAGCCGATCCATCATCACTTTGCCGATGACGGCACGGATGCCATGTGCCTCGGCCGCGCGGAAACACGCGTCGAGGGAATCAGCCCACAAGGCACCGTAGGCGACCACGGTCGTGGTGCCGGCCGCGGCCATGGCACGGAACGCCGCCGGGGCGACCAGATCAGCCGTTGGCGCGTCGAAATCGCGCTCCAGCGGGAAGATGTAGCGCTCCAGCCAGGTGAGCAGATCGAGCCCCGCACCGACTCCCGCATTGGGCAGTTGGGGCAGATGGGCGTGGAGATCGACCAGGCCCGGCATCACGACCCATGGCCGCAGGTCGGTGGAGCCGGGCATCGCAGCCTCGCCCTCCCACGGCGCCACCCGGACCACCCGGCCGGAGGCACCCACCTCGACCAGGGCATCGGGCTCGTAACGCTGGCCCCCGCCGGTCAGGGGCGTGAACAGCCGTGCGCGGACGTTGAAGGGAGGCACGGCCAGAGCGTCGAGCCGGGTCATAGGTGGCAGTCTAGATCCCACTAGCGTCGCAGCCGGAGGGCAATCACGAGCGTCGCGGCCCCGACCAGAAAGGCCACGCCATTCGGTATCACGATCGCCACGTTCGGCAGCGCCAGCCCGTAGATGAGCCAGATCAGAAATCCGACATTCAGCAGACCGAGGTAGGCAAGCGAGATATCGGCAGAGGATCGCGTCTGCAGCATGCGTCGGATCTGGAGGGCCGGCGCGATGGCCATCACGACCCCGTATGAGGCAGCGATCACGCCGAGCACCAGAATCATTGTCGCCAGCGTACCCGAATACGGCTCATTCCTCGAGTGGCACACACGGACGGTTGCCAGAGGGAGTACACTTGCAGGCACCCTCCCGTTGTGGGGGCTCCCGCGTGGTCGTCAGGTTCCTTCTCGAGCCGGCCGTGCGTCGTCGGCTTACTTCGAGAAGAGAACGAGGTTCACATGACCACAGGCACCATCAAGAAGGTCGTATCCGACCGCGGCTTCGGCTTCATTGCGGCTGAAGACGGCAAGGTGTACTTCTTCCACCGTGACGGGCTCGATCGCTCCCTTGAGTTCGATCGCCTCGTCGGTGGCGAGAAGGTCAACTTCGAGGTTGAGTCCAGCCCCCGCGGTCCTCGCGCCGGCAAGGTCACAGCCGCCTAGCACCGATCCGGGCGCTGCGGCGCCCGCGACTCCATACGCGAGCGCCTGGTCCGTTTCGGGCCGGGCGCTCTGCATTCTCCGATGAAATCGACTACCTCCCCCACCTCCCCCCTGGCTGCGGCGGCACTGCGCCTGCTCGGCGAGCGGCGACTGATCCTTGGCGTGAACCGAGGGCCCGTGACCTTCTCTTCGGGCGCTGACGGCAAGCTACGGACTCGCAGGGGCTCTGGCGGCGTCGTAACGGCCCTCTCCCAGGTCGGCGAGCACGTCCCGGTCACCTGGGTCGCAGCGACCATGAACGATGCTGAGCGTCGTGCCGCGACGGACCCGGAGGCGATGGCCAGGGCGCTTCCCAGCGATCGGGTCAAACTTCGCCTGGCGCTCGTTGAACGATCGGTCTTCGAGGCGGCGCACAACGTCATCGCCAACCCACTGCTCTGGTTCTTCCAGCACGAGATGTGGAACCTGCCGGAGCGCCCGATGATCGATGCCCCCACGATGCGGGCCTGGCAGCGCGGTTACGTCCGCCTTAACGAGGTATTCGCTGAAACCGTTCTCGACGAGGTTCCCCCCGGCGATCGGGAGCCGCGGATCATGCTCCACGACTACCACCTGTACCTTGCCGCGACGACGATCCGGCGGGCGCGGCCGGATGCCATCCTCAGCCATTTCACGCACATCCCCTGGCCATCGTCCTCGCTGTGGCAGGTGCTTCCCCCGGTGATCCGTGAGCAGATCGCCCGGGGCCTGCTGGCCAACGATATCGTCGGCTTCCAGACGGCACGATACGCGCACAACTTCCTGCGCTGCGTCGAGTCGTTCGTGCCCGACGCGCGCGTCAATTTCCGGTCGCGGAGCGTCTCGCATGACGGCCGCGTGACGCGGGTGCGCGTGTACCCGATCAGCATCGACGTCGCCGCAACTCGCCGCGTGGCGACGACGTCAGCTGCGCGCCACCGTCGCGCAGAACTGGAGGCGATCAGCGCGGAGCGGATCCTGGTGCGCGTCGACCGGCTCGAACCGTCGAAGAACATCTTGCGCGGGTTCCACGCGTTCGAAGCCCTGCTCGAACTGCACCCTGAGCTGCGCGGCCGTCTGACGTTCCTCGCCTTCCTGGTGCCCTCCCGAACCGGCATCCGCGAGTACCGCGACTACGGTCGCAAGGTCCGTGACGCTGCCGAGCGAATCAACGCACGGTTCGGGCGGCACGGCCGCGTGCCGGTGCACATCTTCTTCGAGAACAACTACGCCCAGGCGCTGGCGGCCCTGTCGGTCGCGGACGTCGTCCTGGTCAACCCGCTGATCGACGGCATGAACCTCGTCGCCAAAGAGGCCGCAGTGGTCAACGACCGCGACGGTGTATTGGTCCTTACCGAGACGGCCGGCGCGTATGACCAGATGGCCGATGGCGTGCTGCCGGTCGCCGCCGCCGACATCGTCGGCACGGCCGAGGCCCTCGCCACCGCGCTTGCGATGCCATTGGCAGAGCGCCGCGCTCGGCTCAAGCGCCTGCGGGCCGGGGTCGAGCGCGAGGACATCTCGTGGTGGCTTCGACGCCAACTGCTGGACCTCGCCAAGGTCGCCGAGTCGCGCGGCGGCCGCAGGTAGCGCTCGAGATCAACCGGGGAGCGACGCAGTCACGCCCTGGAGGATCCGGACCAGCGCTTCTGGCGACGGCACCGTCACGTCGGCTGCGTCGCTCACCGCGCGCGACACCTCGACGCCTCCGGCGACCGCCAAGGTGAGCGTCGACACCCCCTGCGCTCGCAGGGCGTCTGCAGCGTGGAACATATCGATGTCCGTGACGTCATCGCCCGCGACGAGGAGCCCACGCAACGCATGTTCCTCGGCGATCCTGGCCACGGCACTCCCCTTGTCGCCGATGCCCGCCGGTCGCAACTCGACGCTGCGCCGCCCCTCGCGCAACTCGATCCCCGGCGGCAGGATGCGAAACGCCGCAAGGAGCATCCGCCGAGCGGCGATGGGATCGGGTGCGGCCCGGTAATGGACCGTCGCCGAGAGGCCCTTGTCGTCGATCACGACACCGTCCGCCGGTGACACGGCTGCCATTGCGGCCCGGACGGCGGCCCGGAGCCCCTCCGCGTGGACCGGGGCCTGGGGTTCCTCCGCTCCGGGCGCGAGCCACTCCAGACCGTGGTTGCCGACGATCAGGAGCTGGCGTCCCACGGGGCCGAGGATGCGGCGTGCATCGGCGGCCGATCGTCCCGTCACGACAGCCACCACCGCCAACCGGTGCGCGAGAACCCGCAGCAGCTCCGGGACGTCCGCGATCGGCCGTGCCGCTGCCGGCTCGTCGACGATCTGTGAAAGCGTCCCGTCAAGATCGGTCACGAAGCCGGCAGGCGCCATGAAGAGCACATCCCGCGCGAGCTGGATGTGCAGCTCGGCCCCATCACTCGTCATCGGCTCACCTTACGGCGATCTTCTGGGTCGGATCTCGCCGCCGCTGCGATTCCTCCTGAATCGGAACGGAACTCGAGCAATTCTCGCGTCCGTGCGATCGCGGTGCGCAAACGGCCCGGCTATTTCGGGCCATTCGCCACTTCCCACGATCGGGGTCTCGGGCGATCGTAGCCTCACGCGGAGGCTCGCTTGGCCGTGCCATCGGTGCAGCCCTCGGGCTGGCGGAGCTAAAGGAGGCAGCCGAGATGACGCGGGTGCTTGTCGTCCATCACGACGTTGACATCGCAGACATTGAAGCCGATGGGCTCCGACGCATGGGCTACGAGGTGGATCAATGCGCCGGGCCAACTGGCGGCGGTGAGTGTCCGGTGATGCACGGCCAGCCCTGCTGGCAGGTGGAGTGGGCGGACGTGCTCGTGTACGACGTCTGGGCCGCCGGCGATGACGGAGGCGAGCTCCTCGAGGACATCCGCAAGCTCTACCCCGACATACCCGTGGTCATGACGTCCGGGGGTCTCATGCTCGACTGGGAGGAGTCCGACGGGGTTCACCGGGTGACACCGGCCAACGGTCCGCCGAACGAGGTCCTGCTGGCCGCGGCCGTCGAAGCGGCCTTGCGATCGGCCAAGACTCGGCGTGCACGGGGCGTCGGGAGGACCTCAGCCGCGACACACGAACCTGTCACGCCCGCCCAACGTCCCCACTGGTAGACCGTGGGCAATCGAAGGCCCCTCCGGCGATGCCGAGAGGGGCCGATCCGTGCTCAGATGAGTGGTCGGGGCGAAAGGATTCGAACCTTCGACCTCCTGAACCCCATTCAGGTGCGCTACCAGGCTGCGCTACGCCCCGACCGGACGACCCCGAGTGTACGACACCCGCACGCCGCCGACGAGCGGCCGAGGGAGTGGCGGGCCATCGGACCCGCGGCGGGGGTGCCATCGGCCCTTTCGGATCGGCGGCCTTCACAGTAGCGTCGATGAAGATGCACACCGAAGCACCCAACTCCGCCGTGCCCCCGGCTCTTGAAGCGCCGCGGGGTTCCCTTCGGGTTTCCCACCGCGGGTCGGACCTCATCGCGCGTCGCCTGCTCAACAAGGACACCGCCTTCACCGAGCGAGAACGGGAGGAGTTCGGGCTGCGCGGCCTGTTGCCGGCGGGCGTGGCATCCATGGATGACCAGGTTGCGCTGGAGCTAGAGCACGTGCGGCGCAAGTCCGACGACCTCGAGCGCTACATCGGCCTCGCAGCGCTCCAGGACCGCAACGAGACCCTCTTCTACCGCCTCCTCGTTGACAACCTCGAGGAGTTCCTGCCCATCGTCTACACCCCGACCGTCGGCCGCGCCTGCGAGGAGTTCAGCCATATCTTCCGGCGGCCCCGTGGTGTGTGGATCACACCGGCCGATATCGGTCGCATCGACGCGATCCTGCGTGCGGCGACCGATCGGGACATCCGACTCATCGTCGTGACCGATAACGAGCGAATCCTGGGCCTCGGGGACCAGGGGGCGGGAGGGATGCCGATTCCGGTCGGCAAGCTCGCGCTGTACACCGCTGCCGCGGGCATCTACCCCGCGCACACGATGCCGATCTCCCTGGACGTCGGCACCGATCGACAGGAACTGCTCGATGACCGCCTCTACCTCGGCTACCGGGCGCCCCGCCTGCGCGGCGCTGAGTACGACGCCGTGGTGGAGGCGTTCGTGGACGCGGTGGGCCGCGTCTTCCCGCGGGCGCTGCTCCAGTGGGAGGACTTCAAGCAACACAACGCCCTGCGCATCCTGGATCGTTATCGGCACCGGCTCCCCTCCTTCAACGACGACGTGCAGGGAACCGGCGCGGTCGTACTTGCCGGGTTGCTCGCCGCCCGCCTCTCCCGCGGCGGGCTCTTCCGCGAGCGGATCCTTTTCGTGGGCGCCGGCGCCGCAGCGCTCGGGATCGCACGCCTCGTCGCGCGGCAACTCATTGACGAAGGGATCAGCGCGATCGCAGCTTCTCACGCCATCGCCATGATCGACAGCCGCGGCCTCGTGACCACGTCGCGACCGGAGCTTCCCGCAGACCAGCGTCCCTTTGCCACCGATGCGGGTCGCGTGACCGCCCTCGGACTCGACGAAGCGGGCCTGCGCGACCCTGTCGCCGTCGCGCGCGCCTTCCGACCGACGGTCCTCATCGGCACGACCGGCACACCGGGCGCGTTCAGCGAGGAACTGATCCGCGAAGTGGCACGCCACGACGACGCACCGGTTGTCCTGCCGCTCTCCAATCCCAGCGACAAGACCGAGGCACGGCCCGACGAGGTCCTGGCATGGACCGACGGCCGGGCCCTCGTGGCGACCGGCAGCCCCTTCCCCGATGCGGTGGGCGCCTGGGGGACGCGGGTCATCGGCCAGGCAAACAATGTTCTGATCTTCCCCGGTGTCGGCTTGGGTTCGATCGTGGCCGAAGCGCGGGAGCTGACCGATGACACATTCCTCGTGGCGGCTCGCGAGTTGGCCGGCATGCTCACCGCCGGGCGATTGGAGACAGGTGCCCTCTACCCGCCGATTGGCCAGTTGCGCGCTGTGGCGCGCACCATTGCGGTGGCCGTCGTCCTCCACGCGCGGCAGAGTGGCTACGGGCGCCAGTACCGTGACGACGAGATCGAGCCGGCCGTGGATCGCGCCATCTGGGAGCCCGAGTACCTGACCCTGAATCCGGCCTGACCCTCAGCCGGCCAGCTCGTCCTTCGGCGCGCGCGTCATCAATTCGGCGACCGCCTCCATCGGCGCGCGGCCGCCATGCACCACCGCGTCCACCTGCTCGGCGATCGGCAGTTCGACGCCGTACTCCGCCGCCATCTCGAGGGCCCCACGCACGGTGAAGACGCCCTCTGCGACCCCGTCGAGCTGAGCCGCGGTATCGGTCCAGGAGAGCCCGGATGCCATCAGCTCGCCGGCCCGACGGTTCCGCGAGAGCGGGCTCATGCAGGTTGCGATCAGGTCTCCGACGCCCGCGAGCCCGGCGAAGGTCATCGGGTTCGCGCCGGCGGCGACACCCAGCCGGGTCATCTCGGCGAGGCCTCTGGTGATGATCCCGGCCTTGGCGGAGTCGCCCAGCCGCAGACCGTCCACGAAGCCGGCGGCCAGCGCGACCACGTTCTTGAGCGCGCCGCACAGCTCGACCCCCACCAGGTCGGGGTTGGTGTAGACGCGGAACCGATCACTCGCGAGGATGGCGGCCAGCTCGGCGGCGAGCTCGGCATCGGCGGAGGCAAC
>JAOUHE010000251.1 GCA_029865285.1 Chloroflexota bacterium | reverse complement strand
TCAACGCAGTGGCCCGACGAGATCAGCTAGCCGAGCGGGAGCAGGCCCAGGTTTCCCTCGAGGCGCACGGCCTCCTCGCCTTCCTCATCGCCAATGTCCCACTGGGTATAGAACGCGTTGGCCCCCTCCCGTGTCTGCCAGCAGGCAATCGCGTAGAACGCGGACCCGTTGGCCGCGTGCCAGCAGCGATGGAACCGCAGACCGTGCGACCGAGCGCTCTCGCGCATTTCGTCGCTGATCCACGTCACCCGCTTCTCGAACAGGTCGCGGGCCGTTTGCCCGGCAATGGGCGTGGGCGTGGGCACCTTGAACAGAACCCAGATCGGCTCCTCGTCACTCATGCGCCTATGGTAGCGAAGCGGTGCGGCGCGGATCCGGATCTCGCTGACCGGCTTGATAAGCCGCTGCACGCCGAGGGCGCGGCGAGCCCGCGCGCGCCCTCGCGGACGTCAGAACCCGAAACAGAAGAGGGAGTCGCCGGTCCAATGGGGGAAGGCAATCTCCATGCACGAGGACTTGGTCTGCTCGAGCGTGGCACTCTCGTCTGCCTCGGGCGCGACGTTGACGCCGTTCAGCCACACGGTCCCCCAGGCCATGGCCGGGAGGTTGATGTTGTTGTCGTGCGTATTCACGATGCCCTCGCCCGGGAAGCGGACGTGGTTGTTGCGGACCGGATCGGGGTGTGCACGTGCGGTGGCCGCCCAGTTCAGATCGACCGGCACGCTCGCCGTGTCGCCGGACACCGAATCGGTCATCGCCAGGATCGCGTCGAGGTGCGCGGTGCGGATGCGTGACTCGGCGACGAGGCGATCAGGGGTCTGCGAGAACCACTCAGAGACGATCGGGTAGTGCTTGCCCTCCATCGGCTTGCAGGTGTCGTACACCACGATCTCCACTGACGTCAGGCCCTGCTTGTTCAGCGTGTCGTCGACGCCGGGCTGTGGTGCGTAGGTGGCAGCCGAGCTGGAGACCCAGACATCGGTCTGGAGACAGGCATCGAGGCTCGTGAAATAGGCGCTGGCGAACCGGCCGTCGATGGTGTGATGGATGGCAGGGGGCGCGGCGCTGGCGGTGGCGGGAAGAGTGAGGGTCATCATGGCGCCGAGCGCCAGAAGCAGTCTGCAAGACATACGGCATCTCCTTCGGACATCCCACGCTCGTGGGCGGGGCTGCACCAGTAAGACGTTCTCAGAGCACGCCTCGTTACCCTTGCAGGCCGATGCGGGTCGGATCCACGATGCCCTCGAGGGCCCACGCCGACAAGTGGCAGACGGCCCCTTTGCCCCGAGTCGAGTGGGAGCCCTCACCCCCGCTGGTACCCTCTGGGAGACATCACCGAAGGAGACCGCGTGGACACGAATCCGGTCATCGAGATGCTCGGCCGCCCGCTGCGCGTGGCGGTGATCGGTGGCGGCCCGGGCAGCTTCATCGGTGCGACGCATCGAACTGCCGCGCGACTCGACGGTCGCTACCAGCTGGTGGCGGGGGTGGTCTCGACCGATCCGGAGCGCTCCCGGACGGCCGCCATCGTGATGGGGATCGACCCTGCTCGCGCGTACGCGGATGCGACCGCGATGCTCGATGCCGAGCGCGCACGCGAAGACGGCGCAGAGGTCGTCGCCATCATGACCCCCAACGACAGCCACCATCGGTATGCCATGGCGGCCCTGGATCGCGGCTTCGACGTGATCTGCGACAAGCCCATGACGAACACGCTCGACGAGGCGCTCGACATCGTCCGCAAGGTCGAGTCCACCGGGCTGGTCTTCTGCCTCACCCACAACTACACCGGCTACCCCATGGTGCGGCAGGCGCGCGCGATGGTCGAGGGCGGGCAGGTCGGCGAGATCAGGCTGGTGCAGATCGAGTACGTCCAGGGCGGCAAGGCCGACGAGTCCGACCCGGACCCGGCAACCGGGCTGCCGTGGCGCTATGACCCCGTGCGCGGCGGACCCTCGCTGGTGATGGGCGACATCGGGACGCACGCGCACAACCTGGCGCGATTCGTAACCGGGCTCGAGGTGACGGAGGTCGCCGCCGAGATCGGCCACGTCGTCCCGCAGCGACCGGTCGACGACTATGGAGCCGCCATGCTGCGCTTCGACAACGGCGCGCGCGGGAGCTTCTGGGTGACCCAGACGGCGGCGGGCGTGGAGAACGATCTCCGGATCCGGGTCTCCGGCACGAAGGGGAGCCTGGAGTGGGA
>JAOUHE010000088.1 GCA_029865285.1 Chloroflexota bacterium | reverse complement strand
CATCGGGCTGGCGCTCGGGTTTGTGCTCCTCTCGGTCGGATCGGCCGTGCTGAACCCGGTGCCGGCCGCACAGGCGGTGGCCGGGATCGGCTTCACCCTCGACGCGGTCGGCCTGTTCGTGCTGGCGCGAGTCGTGGGGTTCACCCCACTCCAGGCGAGGCTTGCGATCGGGTGGGTCATTGGCCTCGCCCTCCTGGCGGCCCTCGTCACGACGGCGCAGGCGCTCCTCTCACCGCACCTGCTTGGCCTCTCCTCGCTTCAGGGTCGGTTCGGCGAGATCTACCGCCTCGCCGCCTTCTTCGGCGATCCGAACACGCTTGCCGCCTTCCTGTCGGCTGCGATCCCGTTCGCGCTCTTCGCAGCGACCGGGCTTGGGACGGCACGCGGCCGGCGATTGGCACTCGCCGGAGCGGCGCTGCTGATCCTCGCGTTGTGGCTGTCGTTCTCACGAGGCGGATGGCTGGGCGCGGTGGGCGGTTTCGCGCTTGCCGCGCTGGTTCTTGACCGCCGTGCCCTGCGGCTTGGGCTCGCCGTGGTACTGGTCACCCTGGTGGCCGCCACGCTGATGCCCCGGAACCTGCTGTGTGATACCTGCGACGAGCGGCCCGACCTGCTCGGTTCGACCTTCGGTCGCCTCGACATCGTCGGTGAGGGGCGTGACCTGCGCACTCTCTTCGCCCTCAACGCGCTGCCTATTGTCGGCGACCATCCGGCGCTGGGCGTCGGACCCGGCAGGTACGGGGGTGCGGCGGCGGACATCTTCGGGACGCCGGTCTACGCAGCATATGGAACCGATGAGCTATTCGTGAACCCCACTCAACGAACCGTCGACGACTTCTGGTTGCACCTGCTGGTCGAGAGCGGCGCGGTCGGGCTGGTCGTGTTCGGGGGGATGATCGGCACCACGCTCCAGCCGATGCTCCGCCGAGCGCGCACCGCATCGGGTCAGCGACGAATGATGCTGGCCGGAAGCGTGGGAGCGATCGCGGCGCTGACCATCAATTCGCTGACCACCATGCTGCTGGAGGCCAACAGCATGGCGTTCCTCTTCTGGCTGCTCCTCGGAATCGGTTCGCTGCTCGCGGTGTTGCCCGACCCGGAGGGCTAGAACTGCGTGCCGGTGATGATCTGCCCAAGCGTGCGGAAGATGAGTCGCAGGTCAAACCAGAACGAGCGCCGATCGATGTAGGCCAGGTCGAGGGCGACCCCCTCATCGAAGCTCACCTTGCCCCAGGCGGTCGCCTGCCAGAGCCCGGTCAGCCCGGGGATGACCGACAGGCGGCGGAGATGCCGCTCCTCGTAGACCTCGACCTCGTACGGGATCGGCGGGCGAGGACCAACCAGGCTCATGTCGCCTCGGACGATGTTTATCAATTGGGGCAGTTCATCCAGGTGCGATCGGCGCAGGAAGGCGCCCAGCCGCGTGACGCGCGGGTCCGCCGGAATGGGAACCCACACCGATTCAGTGGACTCAGCCTCGGTGCCTTCGCTGCGGATCAGATCGCGCACGCGTGTCCGATGGCTCCCCTCCTCGGCAGCCGAGAACATGCTCCGGAACTTGTAGACCGTGAACGGGCGGCCGCCCAGGCCCAGGCGCTGCTGGCGGAAGAGGATCGGCCCACCCGACTCGACCATGATGGCGACGGCCACCGCAGCCAGCACGGGCGAGACGAGTACCAGACCGAGGGACGAGGCGACGACGTCCAGCGTGCGCTTGGCGACGCGGTAGCCGAGCGATGTCGGCGCGACCGGCACCGAAACCGATGCGATCGGTCCCGCGCGGACACCGGACTCCGGAGTCATCGGTCGCGCGGGCTCCTCCATCATGCGTAGTGGTCGGGGCGGCCCGATTCGAACGGGCGACCTCCTGCTCCCAAAGCAGGCGCGCTGCCGGACTGCGCCACGCCCCGCCGTCTCGGGTCAGTATCGCGACAAGTTGTCCCATGAACGGGCTGCAATGCTCGCACACCGGATGCTTCGGTGCCGCAGCAAGTCTTCAGCGGCCTGCCCGGCATGCACCGCCGAGCACGCCGCAGAGCTGAAATTTCCCGTTGACGCCGGCCACCGGAGTGCATACCGTGCAGTGATCGCGCGAGTCGCCTCGGCACTGCGAACGAATGTGTTGGCGGTTCCCAGCCGATGCCACGATCGGGCGATGCGGAGGACGTGCAGAGACCATGCGCCCAACTCGACTCCCGGCCGTCATCGCTGTCTCCCTCCTCGTGCTCCTGCTCGCAGCATGCGGCGGCAACAACCCCTCGGCCACGACCGATAACGGCGGCGGTGGCGGCAACAACCCCTCGGCCACGAGCGATAACGGCGGCGGTGGCGGCGAGACGAGCCCCTCGGCCACGACCGATAACGGCGGTGGCGGCGGTGGCGGCGATGCCGCGGGGGTAGCCGCGGATCTTGTTCCACCGAACTCGACGCAGGTCAGCCAGACCAATGCCGAGGGGACGCTGTGGACCGTGTACGAGTCGACGGACTCTCCCGAGTCGCTCAAGGGCTTCTATGAGAGCGCGATTCCGCAGACGGGGATGCATGTCTACAGCACCACGAATGCCGACAACACCTACTCCTGGGTCTTCGCGCAAAGCGACGGCTCGGAGTTTGGCGGGTCCGTCACGGTTGCCCCGTCGTCGGAGGGCGGCAGCGGCTCCTCTGTCATCGTGTTCGTGGCCAGCGGCGGCTGACCGCGCGTCAGCCCCAGAATGCGCGAACGCCCGGTGGTCCATCCGCCGGGCGTTCGTGTGAACTACAACCACTTCGTTCCGGCGGCAGATCCCACGCCAGCCGGGGCAAGATCCTAGCGGGCCATGAGTCGTTCGACGATCGCAACGTAGCGCGCAGCCTGCTCGTCCCAGCCGTACGCGGCCACCTGGCGCCGCGCCTCGCTGCCCAATGCCGCTGACGCGGCAGGATCCTCCGCCAGGCTCACCATCGCAGATGCGAGCGCATTCGGGTCGCCGCCGGGGACGAAGCGAATGGCGTCTTCGGTGAAGTGAGCACGGAAGGTGGCGAGGTCGCTGGCAATCACCGGCGTGGCCATCGCGGCCAGTTCGAGGAGCTTGGTCGAGAGGGAGTACTGCAGATACGGCTCGGGCAGGGTCGGCACCAGGCCGATATCGGCAGCGGCGATCAGCGCCGGCAGGTCGTCCATCGGCACGGGTCCGTTGATTCGGACACGGTCCGCCGTGCCGGTACGCGACACGGCAGCCTCGAGCGCGCCGCGATGCGGCCCGTCACCGTAGATGTCGAGGCGGAGACGAAGCGCATCGCCGATGCGGGCCACCGCCTCGACGAGCACCTCGCCGCCGTAGATTCGCTGCAGGCTGGAGTGGTGGATCAGGCGCAGCTCGCCGTCCTCCATGAAGGCGCGGCGGGGGTGGCGCGACGGGTCGAATAGGCGGGGATCGGCACTGTTCATGACGACCGAGATCTTGTCCGGCGAGACGCCGCGGGCGATCGACAGCTGTCGCAGCGGCTCGTGCACGGTGATCAGTTCATCGGCAACCGCCGCCGACGCGCGAGCGGCACCAGCCACCAGCGGCAGCAGCGCGCTCCGCGCTCCGCTCCCGAAGCGATCCCGGTAGAACTCGGGCATGTCTTCATGGAGGTCGAGCAAAAGCGGCACACCGGAGAGGCGCAGCGGCGCGGCGGCAAACGCCAGGAAGTCGGGAACGGTCGCCACCTGGACCAGCCGATATCGGCGCCGTCGGTGCTCGCGCGCGAGCCGGATGGCTGCGATGCCTGCGAAGGCAACATACTCGGCCAGGTGCCCGGCGAGCCCGCCAAAGGCGCGGCGGACCGGGAGGCGAACCACCCGAACCGACCCGATCAGCTCGTCGGCCTCCTCACCGCCGGCACGCAGCACAAACAGGTCGATCTCGTGTCCCGCCCTGGTCAGCGCGTCGGCCTGGCGACGCAGGCGCGGATCGCCCGGATAGTCCGCGTGGGCAACCATGGCGAGGCGGCTCATCGAGCCTTCACCTCGTTCCAGAGCCGGTCCTTTGCGTCGGGGGCAAGGTCGGCGAGCGCCAGGCCCCGCTCTCCCGCGAGCGCCTCGACGCGGGCGTAGCGCGCGACCCAGCGATGGTTTGCGGCGCGGAGCGCCTCCTCCGGGTCGAGCTTCATCCAGCGTGCCAGGTTGACCGCCGCGAACAGGACATCACCGAACTCGTGCAGCCGCTCATCGCGACCCGCGTCGCCCTCCGTCGCCTCGGCGCGGTGCAACTCGTCAAGCTCCTCACCGACCTTCTCCCAGACGCCGTCGATCGCGGGCCAGTCCCAGCCGAGAGACGAGGCTCGTTCCTGGATCTCGCGGCTGGCCGCGAGGGCGGGCAGCGCACGGGCGATCCCCGTGAAGGCGGACGGCTCGTGCCCGGCATCGCTCCGTTCGGCGGCTTTGATCGTTTCCCAGTTGCGCAGCACCTCCTCGGCCCCGCTCACCTCCACGTCCCCGAAGACGTGCGGGTGGCGCCTGACGATCTTGGCACCGAGGGTGCGGTAGACATCGGTCAAGTCGAAGGTGCCGTCCTCGGCGGCAAGCTGCGCGTGGAGGATGATCTGCAAGAAGAGGTCACCAAGCTCCTCGGCCAGCTCGGCCGGCCCGCCGCGCTCGATCGCATCGACAAGCTCGTAGGCCTCCTCCAGCACGAACGGGCGCAGGCTGGCATGCGTCTGCTTGCGATCCCAGGGACACCCGTTCGGCGCCCGAAGTCGCGCTGAGATTGCTGCCATGCCATGCGGCGAGGCGAGATTGTCGACCAGGGGCAGGGGCGGCACCAGCCAGTCGCTCGCGGCCAACGCCGGATCGGTAAGCGTATCGAGCGTCGAGGTCACCCCCTCCGGCAGAGCACGCAGCGCGTGTTCCGTCGGGTAGAGGGCTTTCAGCACCGCGAGGGCGCTGACCCGCGCGTGCCGCCCAGGCAGGACGGCCGGCTCGGCCTCATCGCGAACGGTCGACTGCGCGGCGCCGGAGGCGAGAAGGACGAGCGGGATCGACGGATCGAAGGGTATGGAGGCCAGCCGAGCGACCGATACCACCTGGATCCCCTCGGCCGGGTCGAGTCCGGCTGCCTCTAGGAGCTCATCGACGCCGGATGACGACGCCACCCTTCGCGACCTCAGGCGGCGCTGGATGCCGTGAAATCGGGATCGACCCAGATCTGGGAACCAGACCGCACTTCCGCGATCCAGCGCGTGAAGCCGGATTGACGCACGCGCTCGATCTGCTGCTTCGGCACCCAGCGAAGGTCCGAGGTGTCGGCCAGCTTGAAGATCCAGAAGCCGTTCCCGGTCTCGACAACATCGCTGATCTGATCGGGGGTGGTCATCTCGAAGATGGCGTGGCTCTGATCGGCCTCGAGCTGGTACGGAATCACCCAACCGAGTTCGCCGCCCTTGGCGGCGGTGCTGCTGTCCTCGCTCTGCTCTTTCGCCAGCTGGGCGAAGGCGTCGGGGTCGTCGCGCAGCCGGGCCACCAGCTTGTCAGCCTGGTCCTGCGCGGTGGTGCGGGTATCGGTGACCTGGATGACGTGGTAGCCGAACTGCGTCTTCACCGGCAGGCTCAGTTCCCCAACCGACAGGCCGGCGATGGCGGCCTCGAACTCGGCGACGAAGGCGCCGGAGGTCGGGTCATACCAGCCCAGGTCGCCGCCCTTCGACCTGCTCCCCGGGTCATCGCTGTCGGCGGCGATGACGTACCAGTCGGCATCGGGCTTGAGTGCTTCGTCACGAAAGCCGTTCGCGCGCTCCAGCGCGGCAGCCCATTGATCGTCGGTCGCCACGCTCTGGTCGTCGCCACCCGGGATGGGCTGGGCCAGGTAGTGGCGAATGCGCTGCTTCGGGATCGGGACACCCTGGTCGCCCGCAATGAAGATCTGGGACACGTTGCGCTGTGGCTGGTATCGAGTCATCACCGAGGTCTTGAAGTAGTCGCGGAACTTCTGGCGCAGCAACTCGCTGCGGACGTAGGCGCGATACTCGGTGTCGGTCACGCCGGCTCTCGACAGCAGGTCGATCAGCGGCTGGTCCGGTCCGGCAGGGCGGCGCTCATCGAGTCGCAGGATGTGGTAGCCGGTGTCGTCCCTGGTCGGGCCGATGACGTCGCCGGCAGTCGCGTTGGCATCGGTCACCTCGGCGAAATAGTCCGCGTACTGGAAATCCGCCGCCTGCACCCACCCGATCAGACCGTCGAATGCCGCGGCCGGGTCGTCGGACTTGTCGCGGGCGACGGTCGCGAAGTCGGCGCCACCCTGCAATTCGGCGAAGATGGCACCCGCCTCACCCTCCGCGCGCGCCCAGTCAGCATCGGTTGGCGTGTCTCCGACCTTCGCATCGTCCGGCAGTGCATCCACGCTGATGACCGACAGCTTCATCCGCTCCTCCAGGGACTGGCGCCGCGCGATCTCGGCATCAAGCTCGGAGTCGGTGATCGCGAGGCCGTACCGGCCCGCGGCGTGCTCCAGCGCGTTGCCCAGCACGAGCGACTCGGTCGCAGTCGGCACCAGGGCCTTCACCTGGTCGTTCACGACGCTCAGTTGCTGGTTGATGATCGAATCGCGCGTCCCGCCCAACTGGCCCTGGAGATCACTGCCGGCGGCCTGCAGTTCCGATCCGATCGCGTCCATCCGCTTGGTCAGGTCGTCGATGGTGTAGGCCTCGCCGTTGGCATAGGCCACCTGGCGCAGGTGCGCGCCATAGTGGTCGTTCCAGACGGTCGCCCCGAAGATGCCGACCGCAACGGCAATGGCGACGGCAAAGCCGCCGATGATGAGCCGCTGACTGCGCAGCTCGTCCTGCCAGCGCGGGCGGTGTCTTCGGTCGAGGACCGGTCGGCTACGAAATGACATGGCGGCAGCGCATTCTCCGCAGGGCGGAAGAGGAGGGTGTCAACATCGGGCGAGGCGCCATGCTAGCCCAAGAGGGCCATGCCCGCCATCGCCCACGCTCGTGCACCGTTCAGCGGGAGCGGCGGAAGGCGTCGCGCATCGCCTCCCAGCGCAGGC
>JAOUHE010000250.1 GCA_029865285.1 Chloroflexota bacterium | reverse complement strand
CGTCAGCCCGACCGAGATGGCGTTGAAGCCCGCGTGCATGGCGATCGCGGCCGGAAGGCTGCCGGTGCGCCGGTACACGAGCGCCAGGGCAATCCCTAGGGCGAAGATCGGGGCGAGGGCGAAGACGCTGCCATGGATCAGCGCGAAGAGTGCCGCAGACCCGTAGAGCGCGAAGCGCGGACCGCGCTCCCGGATCCAGGCGTTGTAGGCGACGCCGCGGAAGAAGAGCTCCTCCGCAATCGGGGCGACCACCACGAATGCGACGAGCACCACGGTCGGGTCGCCACGCTCGAGCACCGCCTCGGTGAGGGGGACCTCCTGGACCAGCCCGATCCCCTCGAGCAGGGCGGTCCACAGGTAGGCCAGCAGCGTCGCTCCGATCCAGGCCGGCACCGCCGCGAAGATGCCGATGCCCATCGAACGCGCCAGTCCGGATGAGGGGAGGAGGCGGAACCCGGCCAGCGCCTTCGGACCCACGACCAGCACGCCGACGATTGCCAGCAGGCTGACCTGCGTCGACGTCAGCAGCACCAGCGTGCCGCCGACCGACAGGGCGCCCCCGTCGAAAAGCGCCCGCGCCGTGCTTCCCGCCCCGAGCGAGACGATCGCGGCCAGGATCAGTGCCAGCATCAGCAGCACCCCGATCGCTGGGCCGCGGTAGCGTTCCGGCGGGAGCGCCCCGCGCACGACGACCGCGCGGATTGCGTTCGTCACCAGGCCGACGATCAGGAGCAGGCCGCCGAGCGCCAGCAGGAAGAGCGGCCAGATCACCTGATCGATGGCCTGCGAGGTCGGCTCCAGCGTCAGGATGCCGGGGGTCGACATGATCACCGCGGCCGGCAGCAGCAGGCCAGCGACGATCATCGCGATAGAGACCACCTGGGCACCACGATGCCGGGCCAGCAGCGCCTGGTCGGCGCGCAAAAGAGCCTCGCTGCCCGGGGGAGGTGCCGCGTCCGGCGTGCCGATCAGCCGGGGATCCTCCACCGGCCGCCCGGTCTCAGGGGTTGGAAGCGGGACGGAGGCCCGGCTCGGGGCTCATCTCCGGACGTTCCGGAGCGGCGACCGCGCTGGCCCGTTCGGCCGGCCTGGCCTGAGGCCGCGTGAACTCGTGTCCGCAATAGGCGCAGAGCGACCATTCCGGGTCAGCGAGGCGGTTGCAGGATGGGCAGACGCGGTGGAGCCGGGTTCGACAGTTGGGGCAGACCAGCCAGTCAGCGTGTACTCGGTCGCGACAGACCGGGCACAGCTCGTTCTTCTCCACCTCGGCGAGCAGGGACTCCTCCGCCAGCGATCGCTCGTACACCTCGGCGAGCGTCTCGCGCGGCCGGACGATCATGTACAGCACCACCGCGAAGAGGAAGAGCAGCGGTGTGAAGAAGACGATCAGCGCAGAGGCAAAGTACGGGAGGATCGGATTCTCGCCACGGGCCTGCATGTCTCGGAAGGCCCAGTAGGCGGTGCCCAGCCAGAGCAGGACTACGTAGATGACGATCAGCGTCCCTGCGGTCTGGACCAGCGGGTTGGTGATGAAATCGTTCCAGATCTTCCCCGGATCCGGCAGGCCATCTGGCATGAAACGGTGCCCCTCGTTGTGCTGCGCGCGAGCGGCTCTACGCTCGCGATGCGGCGGTCATGCTAGCAGATAGGTGCGCGAGGACCTCCACCAGGCACCGATGCTCCACGGCCAGGACGCGCTCCGCGAGCCGCTCCGGCGTGTCGCCGGCGAGCACCGCGACGTTGACCTGCGTGATGACCGGCCCGCCGTCCAGCTCGGGGGTGACTTCGTGGATGGTGACCCCGGTCTGGGTGTCCCCGGCAGCCAGGACCGATGCGTGGACCGCCAGCCCCATCATCCCCGGCCCGCCGTGCTTCGGCAGGAGGGAAGGGTGGATGTTGATCGTTCGCCCCCCGAACTCGGCGAAATACGCCGGGCGGAGCAACTGGTCGTAGCCGGCCAGCAGGGCGAGGTCGGCGCCCGCCTCGGCGACCGCCCGACCGATGGCGGCGTCGCGAGCGCCTGCGTCCGCGAACCTCGCCCGCGGCAGGACCCGAGTGGGCACCCCGTGGCCGGCCGCCACGTCGAGTGCCGGCACACCGGGGCGGTTGCTGACCACGAGCACAGGCTCAACGTCGCTCAGCCTGCCCTCGGCCACCGCTTCGAGGACCGCCGCCAGGTTGGTGCCGCGTCCTGAAACGAGAATCGCCAGGCGCATCAGGTCAGATGAATGCGACGCGCGGAGCCCCGGTCAGCG
>JAOUHE010000249.1 GCA_029865285.1 Chloroflexota bacterium | reverse complement strand
ACTGCGCCCTGAGGAGATCGCATGGACCTTGAGAAGACCCTCGCCGCGGCTCCACTGCTCCATGACCTCGACCCCAAGATCATCAAGCGCCTGGCCGAGCAGGGCGTCCGCCGCACCTACCCGGCCGGCGAGTGGATCATCCGTCAGGACACTCCCGCCTCGGCACTGTACGTGATCCTCCGCGGCAGGGCACGAGCCCAGAAGGACGGCGAGGAGGATCGGACGCCGACCGAGATGTACGCCGGCGAATTCTTTGGCGAGCTGGCGCTGATCGAGGACCACATGCGAACGGCGAGCGTCATGGCGGTCGAGGAGACCGAGTGCATCCTGTTCGTGGCCTGGGAGTTCACCGCATTACTCAAGGAGTACCCGGTGATGGCTGTGCCGATCATGAATGCGCTCATCAAGCGCCTTCACCGACGCGAGCACAAGCCGGACTAGGCGCCCGTTCGGCTGCGGCGGCGCACCGCCCTCGGGTTGTCTGCGATCGCAGCGAGCACCGCCTTCACCTCGAACGGGGTCATCCCCGGGTGCTTGGAAAGGATGAGAGCCACCATGCCGGCGACATGGGGTGCGGCGAAGCTGTTCCCGGTGGCGACCGTCGAGCCGCCGTCCTTCCAGGCGATCGGCACATCGACCCCCCAGGCTCCGAACTCGACCGGTGGCGCGGGGTTGTAATAGAGGCGCCACGGGTCAGGCTCACTATGCGCCGCCACCGAGAAGACCGATGAGAAGAGCGACGGATAGCTCGCTGCCGGCACGTTGTTGGCGGCGCTGACGACGGCAACGCCCCGGAAGTAGGCACGATCTGCCAGGTCGTGGAAGACCGGGAAGAGCGCCTCGCTCTTCGAAGAGAGGCTCAGGTTGAGGACGTCGATGCCCTGTTCGAGCGCCCACTCGAGCCCGGCCGCGAAGGCCGTCCCCTTGCCACGCAGATCGGCGCCCAGCACGCGGATCGAGACCAGCTCGACGTCGGGCGCGAGCCCCAGGATGATCCCGCCGCAGGCGGTCGCGTGACCGTACAGATCGACCGCTTCGTCAGGGACGACCTGCGGATCGCCATCGACCAGTTCGACGGCGACGCTCTGGACTACCCGGCCGGCGAGACGTGGATGATCGGCCTCGAGCCCGCTGTCGATGATCCCGACCCGCACCCCGGCACCGGTCGCGCCGCCCCAGGCCCACTCTCGTGACACGCCCCGCAGTCGCATCTTCCGCCGCAGACCGGCGAGGTCGGTGAACGGTTCAGTCCACGCCGGGAGGTCCAGGTCACTCACGCTCGTCGGCGCGTGCCCTGTGCATGGCGCGTCACCACCTCGAGGATATCGCCGACAAGCGTCAGATCCCGTTCACCCACGCTGCGCAGCAGCGCCACGTGGTCAACCAACCGCCAGAAGGGTTCGTCCGCGCCCTCATCGAGACCGCGTGTTGCGGCCGAGACCAGGGTCTCGACCTGCGCATCGGTCAGAGATCCGGTTGCGACCTGCTTGAGGACTTCCGTCAGCAGGCGCCCCGTGTCGCGCTGCACTTTCGTGGCGGTGATCGCCGTGGTGGCCTGGCGGGCGAAGATGGCGAGGAGCTCCATGTCGCGCAGCGAGAAGCTCGGAGACCCGCGCTTGTCCAGGACCTGGAGGACGCCCACGGATCCCTCGTCATCGAGAAGTGGGACCGCTGCGATCGAGCGTGGGACGTAGCCGGTGCGCTTGGCAGCCGCGAGGTTGAAACGCGGGTCGGAGGCAACATCGGTCAGGGCCAGCGCCTGCCCCGTTGAGAACACGTAGCCGACGATCCCCTCGGTCGGCTTGACCTGGAGGCCGATCGCGCCGGCGCCCTGTGCGCCGGCCGCGACGCGGAACACGAGCCGGTCTGGATCGGTCTCGAAGAGGGCGATCGAGGATGCCTCCGCGTCGAAGAGGCTCGCCGTGGCATCCACGATGGACTGCAGGAGACGTTCCTCGACACCTCCCTGCACGGCACGGGCAACAGATGACCGCCGCCCCACGGCCCGCAGGGCCGTGAGAGCGGCGGTCAGATCGTCATCGGCGATCACGTTGGTCTCCGTCGCCGATGGTTAGACGTCGCCGGCGATCAGAAACGCTCGATCGCCTTGTGACCCTCGGTGTCGTCCTCATCGGAGGCCGACCGGAGCATCGAGTGGCCTTCGACGTCGTCATCGGACGCCTTCTGGGCCACGCCGCCGCCGCCGAGGTGCCGGTGGCCTTCGACGTCGTCATCGGACGCCTTCTGGGCCACGCCG
>JAOUHE010000087.1 GCA_029865285.1 Chloroflexota bacterium | reverse complement strand
TCCGATCTCGGCCTCGCGCAGCTCCGGCTCGAGGATCACCCACTCGCGGGATCGGCCGCCGATAACGCTGGTCACGCGCACGCCCCGCCGGGCAAGCTCCAGCGCGATCGGCAGGATGACGGCCGTGCCGACGCCACCGCCGACACACACCGCGTGCCCCTCCGAGATCAGCTCGGTGGCGCGGCCGAGCGGTCCGGCAATGTCGGTGATGGCGTCGCCCGGTTCGAGCTCGACCAGGTCGCTGGTGCTCTTGCCGATCGACTGGATGATCAGGCTGATCGTGCCGGCCGCTGGATCGCTCGCGGCGATGGTGAGCGGGATCCGCTCAGCGCCGGGCCCGCGCCGGACGATGACGAACTGGCCCGGCTGGCGGATCTCCGCGATGCGCGGCGCCTCGACGACCAGCTTGGTGACGTTGGGAGAGAGCTGTGACTTATCGACGATCAGATGCATGCAACACCAGTGCGTATGGCTTCACCCAGATCATGAGGCCGCCGGTGCGTCACTTCCATACACCGATGCGCACGTTTTGGGGGGGCCGAAGGTCACGCTCGCCGAGGGTCCGCCGACTCATGCTGGCACGCTCGGCTTGCCCTTCGGCCAGTAGAGCTCCTTCTTGACGTGGAATTCGGGGAAGCCACGGTCCATCAGGTCGCGCTCCACGTTGAGGATCATCTCCGGGTTGCCGCAGATGTAGACCACCGTCCGATCCGGCCGCAGGCCGAGGTCCTTGCAGACGGCGCCGACGACCGCCTCGGCGCGCCCGACCCGCCCGGTCCAGCCGGCGTTGCGGGGGTCGGTCGGGCGCGAGACGGTCGGCACGTACTGGAGTGGGTAGGTGCCGTCGCGCTCCCAGCCCTCCAGGATCTCCCGGTAGCCGAGCTCATCGGCGAACGAACAGGCGTGGAGCATCACCGTCTTGCGCGGCCGGCCCTCGGCCATCGTCTGGCGAATCATGGAGATGAACGGCGCGATGCCGGTGCCGGTCGAGACGAACAGGTGGTTTCGCTCGTCATCGGGCTCCAGGATGAACTTCCCCTTGGGACCGATCATCCGCATCCCGTGGCCCACCGGCAGACGCCACAGGAGCGTCGTGAAGCGCGGGACCGGGACGAGGCGCACGTAGAACTCGTAGCCATCGGTTCCCGCGTCGTGGGGAGCCGAAGCCACCGAGTACGGTCGCTGCACGAGCTTGCCGTCGGCATACACGCCGATGGTCATGTACTGGCCCGGCTCGAACGGGGTCGGCTCGCCGTCGAATTTGACCCAGAAGTAGCCGAGCTCATCGCTCTCGTCCACGCGACGCACCAGCCGGGCGTTGTAGACGTCCGACTCGAGGCTGATCTCGCGCTCGTCGACGTGATGTCCGCTCATCGTCGAGCAGGGTACCGCACGGGCCCGCCACTCGGCCGACGCTACAATCGCGCCCACCATGCGCGACCGCTACTACCTGACCACCGCGATCTTCTATCCGAGCCCGGCTCCGCCGCTTCACTCGCTCTTTGAGGCGATCGGTGCCGATGCGATCGCGCGCTACCACCGGCTGTCGGGGCAGGAGACCCGGTTCCTGACCGGCATGGACGAGCACTCCGCCCAGGTCGAGCGACTGGCCACCGAGCGCGGCGTGGAGCCGCGCGCCATGGTGAACGAGTGGGCGGCCGCCTGGCGCAGCGCATTCGATCGGTTCTCGATCAGTTACGACCGCTTCATCCGCACCACCGACGCCGATCACCTCCGCGCATCGGCCGAGATGGTCCGCCGCGCACAGGCCAACGGCGACATCTACAAGGGCACCTACGCCGGCTGGTACTGCACGGGCGACAACGAGTTCAAGACCGATGCGCAGATCGTGGATCGGCGCTGTCCCGACCACCCGACGCTGGAGCTGCAATGGCTGGAGGAGGAGAACTACTTCTTCCGCCTGTCGCGGTACCAGGCGGCGCTGGAGGAGCTGTACGCCGCGAATCCGTCCTTCTGCGAGCCCGAGCATTTCCGCAACGAGGTGCTCGGCTGGCTGCGGGACGGCCTGACCGATTTCTCCGTCTCCCGCGCAGGCGGCAGCTGGGGAATCCCCTTCCCGGGCGATGACGCGCACCGCATCTACGTCTGGTTCGACGCGCTCACCAACTACGTCACCGGCGCCGGCTTCCCCGACGATCCCGAGGCGTTCGCCCGCTTCTGGCCGGCCGACCTGCACGTCATCGGCAAGAACATCACCCGCTTCCACTGCCTCTACTGGCCGGCGATGCTGATGAGCGCCGGCCTGGAGCTGCCGCGCCAGGTCTTCGCCCACGGGTTCATGCTGTTGCGCGGCGAGAAGATGTCCAAGACGCGCGGCAACGTCCTCGACCCTGACGAGGCGGTGCGCCTGTTCGGCGTGGATGGCATCCGCTACCTCGTCCTGCGCGAGATCCCGTTCGACCGCGATGGCGACATAACCTTTGAGGGCCTCGTCCGTCGCTACAACGCGGACCTGGCCAACGACCTGGGGAACCTGGTCAACCGGGCGGTGAGCATGAGCGGGCGCTACCTCGGCGGGGCGCTGCCCTCGCCGAGCGAAGAGCCTGCCCTCGCCGACGCGGAGCTGCGGGCGGCGGCAGAGGCTGCCGTGGCGTCGTATCGCGCTGCGATGGAGCGGCAGCACCTCGATGAAGCGCTCCGTGCCGTGATCGAACTGACCCGCAGCACGAACGGATTCGCCGAGTCACAGGCCCCGTGGTCGCTGCACAAGGCCGGAAAGGCAGAGCGAACCGCACAGGTGCTCGCGGTGATGTCCGAGGCGTGCCGCATCCTCGGTCACCTGATGGCCCCGTTCACGCCGGCGGCGGCACGGCGCCTCCACGACCAGCTCGGCGTGCCGGCCCCGTATGACGAGCGTGGCGCCGGCGGCCCCGGATTCGACACTCTGCTGGCCTGGGGCGCCGTGCCCGGCGGCTGGCACACCGGCGCGCCGGTCCCGCTCTTCCCCCGCGTGGAACTGCCAGACGACGAGGCCGCCGAGGGAACCGAAGGGGCCGTGCCCTGAGCCGCGGCATCCCGGCACGACTCTCCGGCCTGGTCGATTCACACTGCCACCTCCAGGACGGCGCCTTCGACGCAGACCGTGAGGCGGTGATCGAGCGAGCGAGAGCGGCCGGCCTGACCCGCATCCTGGTGCCGGGCTACGACCTCGCGTCGTCCCATGCGGCCGTCGCGCTGGCGGAGGCGTACCCGGATCTGATCGATGCCGCGGTCGGCATTCACCCTCACTTCGCCGACAGACCGGACGCGGCCGACTGGGCAGAGCTCGCAACGCTGGCGGCGCACCCGCGGGTCGTGGCGGTGGGGGAGATCGGGCTCGACTTCTTCCGCAACCACTCGCCGCGCGCGGCCCAGGAGGCGGCCCTGGAGCGTCAGCTGGCGATGGCGGCCGACGCCGGCCTTCCAGTGCTCGTCCACGACCGCGAGGCGCACGATGCCGTGCGCAGCGCGCTGCTGGCGTGGCCGGGACCGCCCGGGCGGGCCGTTCGCGGCGTGCTGCACTGCTACTCCGGCGACGCGCCGTTGGCGCTCGAGCTCGCCGCGTCCGGATACCTGATCTCGTTCGCCCTGCCGGTCAGCTTCAGTTCGGCCCACGGTCCGCGGGATGCCGCCGCGGCCCTGTCGGACGGCACGTTCCTGGTGGAGACCGATTCCCCGTGGCTGGCGCCCGGCGCCGCGGGAGCCAGGAACGAGCCCACCACCGCGCTGCGCGTGGCCGCTGCGCTGGCCCGGTTGCGGGGAACGACGCCCGAGGCCATCGCGGCGTCAGCGGCGAAAGCCTATCGGGTCCTCGTCAGCGGTTGAGATCGAGCCTGGTGCCACGCAGCGTGCCTTGACACCGTGGGCGGCGGGGCGGTAGCATCGTTGGCACTCTCGGTGGTTGAGTGCCAACGCGGTCGAATCGGCCGGCAGGACTCCCACACCAGAGCCATGAGCACAGCCATGCACATCATCGGTCTAGGAGGCATCACGCACACATGGCCAAGAAGGTCAGCACGCCGACGTCACGGCTCAAGCCCCTCGGGGATCGCCTGGTCGTCAAGCCCGCACCGCGCGAGGAGATGACCAAGAGCGGCATCGTCCTGCCGGATACGGTCAAGGAGCGCCCGCAGGAGGGGACGGTCCTGTCGGTCGGACCGGGACGGATCCTGGATGACGGCTCACGCGAGGCGATCGACGTCTCCGTCGGGCAGCGAATCCTCTTTCAGAAGTACGCCGGGACCGAGTTCAAGCTGGACGAAGAGGATCTGCTGATCCTCTCCCAGAAGGACATCCTGGCCGTCATCGAGTAGCCAATCTCCCCGGTACGCCGGCGGACGCATTTTCAGGAGGACGAACAACAACGTGGCAAAGCAGATCCTGTTCGATGAGGAGGCACGACGCGCGCTGAAGCGCGGGGTCGACAAGATGGCCGACGCCGTCAAGGTCACCCTGGGCCCGCGCGGCCGGTACGCGCTCCTCGACAAGAAGTTCGGCTCGCCGACCATCACCAACGACGGCGTCACCATTGCGCGTGACGTCGAGCTGGAGGACCCCTACGAGAACATGGGGGCCCAGCTGCTCGAGGAGGTCGCGGCCAAGACCAACGACATCGCCGGTGACGGCACCACCACCAGCATCGTGCTCGCCCAGGCGATCATCACCGAGGGCCTGCGCAACGTGACCGCGGGTGCGAACCCGATGGCCCTCAAGCGCGGCATCGAGCGCGGCGTCGCAGCCGTGGTCGAGGAGATCAAGCGCCTCAGCAAGCCGGTCGACTCCAAGGACGACATCGCCCACATCGCGGCCATCAGCGCCCGTGACACCGAGATCGGCGAGATGATCGCCGAGGTCATGGAGAAGGTCGGCAAGGACGGCGTGGTCACGGTCGAGGAGAGCCAGGGGCTCAAGCTCGACAAGGAGTACGTCGAGGGGATGCAGCTCGATCGCGGCTACATCTCGCCGTACATGGTGACCAGCAACGACGGCGGCAAGCTCGAGGCGACGCTCGACGCCCCCTTCATCCTCGTCACCGACAAGAAGATCAGCGCGGTCGCCGACATCCTGCCGACCCTCGAGAAGGTCGTGCAGCACGGCAAGCCGCTCCTGATCGTGGCCGAGGACGTGGACGGCGAGGCACTCGCCACGCTGGTGGTCAACAAGCTGCGCGGCACGATCAACGTGCTCGCCATCAAGGCCCCCGGTTTCGGCGACCGCCGCAAGGCCATGCTCGAGGACATCGCCACCCTGACCGGGGCGCGGGTCATCAGCGAGGAGGTCGGGCGCAAGCTCGACAGCGTGACGGTCGAGGATCTCGGCCAGGCGCGCCGCGTGACGGCCAACAAGGACAACACCACCATCGTCGAGGGCAAGGGCGACAAGGGTGCTCTCGAGGCACGCAAGTCGCAGATCAAGCTCCAGATCGAGGACACCACCAGCGACTTCGACCGCGAGAAGCTCCAGGAACGCCTGGCCAAGCTCTCCGGCGGCGTGGCGGTGCTCAAGGTCGGTGCGGCCACCGAGGTCGAGCTCAAGGAGAAGAAGCATCGCATCGAGGACGCGCTTTCGGCGGCCCGCGCGGGCGTCGAGGAGGGCATGGTCGCCGGTGGCGGCTCGGTCCTGCTCCATGCCGTCCCGGCACTCGACCAGGTCGAGGCGCTCGGTGACGAGGCGACCGGCGTGAACATCCTGCGCCGCGCGCTGGAGGAGCCGCTCCGCCAGATCGCGGCCAACGCGGGGATGGAGGGATCCGTCGTCGTGGAGGCGGTCCGCAAAATGAAGCCCGGCAACGGGTACGACGCCCAGAAGGGCGAGTACACCGACATGTTCATTGCCGGCATCATCGACCCGGCCAAGGTGACCCGCTCGGCGCTCGAGAACGCCGCGTCGGTTGCAGCCCTGATGCTGACCACCGAGACGATCATCACCGACCTTCCGGAGAAGGACAAGGCGCCGATGCCCGGCATGGGCGGCGGCGGGATGGGCGACTACTAGTCGATCCTTCCCAGGCACAAATGCGAGGGTCCCGGCTTCGGCCGGGGCCCTCGCGTCATGTAGGGGGCTGGAACCGATGGGCCGCCCGACCCTACGCGCCCGTCGCGCATCGCGCGTTGCGCGGAGTGACGGCGCGGCCGTCACTCGGATCAGGCCGTGGTTCAGGATGACGGCCGGGCGCGTCACGAGGTCCACGATCTTGTCAAGGCGCTGTCCCGGGTCGGAATTCGAGCTATGCCGTGGTAACGTTGACGGTCAGTCCGGAGGGCTGCACCGGAGCAGTGGCTGCGCTTGACCGGCCGCGCTGCGCCGGAGAGAGGTCCCACGGACCGATCTCACAGAACGGCCAATCCATCGGCTCCGGGGTCGCGACCCTCGCGCAGAGCGCGCATCACTTCTGCCGTCCCGAGTGGGAAGGCCGTCCGCAAGTGAGGCAGGTGATGGCGGATCAACATTCGATTACGCTTTGATCCGCGGACGACGAGGAGGACCCGGCGCACGCCGCTGTCGCGCTGCTTCAGGTGGATGGCTCGCTCAAGCGCCTGGACATCGCCGAGCCTCGTCTCAGCCTCTACGCCGATGGATGCGGGACCGTTCAGGAGCAGATCCCAGGCGCGACGGTCACCCTCGATGGGAAGCGGCGCCTCATGCGTCACGCGCCAGAAGGCGGACAAGCGCGCGACGAACTCGCTCAGCAGTCGCAGGTGCGCGGCGTCACGGACCGGCGAACCGAACGGATAGAGCTTGACCGACAGATCTTGGCCCAGCGCGGCGCTCACGATCGAGGCCAGCAGCAGGTTCACCTGTGCCGTGCGACCACGCTCGAGGTCTGCGTACGTGGAACGTGCGATGCCGGAAGCCCGGGCTACCGTTGCCTGCGTCAAGCCGGCCGCCAGGCGCAGCTCACGCCAGCTGCCGATCAGCTCGGATCTCATGCGCGCTCCGCGCCACCGACCGCGCGTGCGAGGATCATCACGCGAGCCCATCGGCACAGCATGCTGAGCGCCACTTACTGCGCGCTTTGTCTCGCCTTAAGCGCCCTGGGCGACGCCGACGCCACCACTCGGAACACGGCTTGGTCTCGCCCGCCGGTCCCGCGGGTCGCCAGGACCACCTCGCGGCCAGCGGGACCGATCACCCCGGAATCCAATCCACGGCTTGGCTACAGCGACGGCCAAGC
>JAOUHE010000086.1 GCA_029865285.1 Chloroflexota bacterium | reverse complement strand
CCACCGCTGATGCCGCCTCGTTGACGATGGTGACCACGATGCGGGTCGCAATCTGGTCCGCGATGATCCGCGCTCCGGCGGCTGCCCGCTGGGCCGGCAGGCCCGCCCAGGCGGCGGCACGGGAGCCATCGGGGGCGTAATCGTAGAAACCGGCGCCGGTCTTGCGTCCGAGACGACCCGCCTCGACCAGGACGCGCTGCAGCGGGTGCGGCCGATAGCGGGCCTCGCCGGCGAATGCGGCAGCCACGCTTCTGGTGACGGCCAGGTTGACATCGGCTCCGATCGCATCGATCAACTCGAACGGCCCCATCCGGAACCCGGCCGCGCGCATCGCAGCGTCTACGTCCTCGACCGCGGCCAGCCCCGCACCGACGATGCGCAGCGCCTCGAGATAGAAGGGGCGCGCGACGCGGTTGACGATGAACCCTGGCGTGTCTGCGGCCATCACCGGCGTCTTGCCCATGCGTCGCGCGAGATCGGCGGTCGCGGAAGCCACGGCGGGCGCAGTCAGCGGGCCGGCGATCACCTCGACCAGCGCCATCACCGGCACAGGGTTGAAGAAGTGCATCCCCACGACCCACTGCGGCCGATCGGTCGCCTCGGCGATCTTCCCGATCGACAGGCTGCTGGTGTTGCTCGCCAGGATCACGTGCCGACCGGCGGCGGCCGCGTCGAGACGGCGAAATGCCTCCCGTTTCAGTTCGAGATCCTCGGGTGCTGCCTCGATCACCAGGTCGGCAATCGCCAGATCCTCCACCTCGGTCGCTGCCGCCAGCCGACCCAGCGCGTCCTCACCGTCCGCGGGCGCCAGTTGCCCCTTCTCGATGCGGCGACCGATGAAGCCTGCGATCCGCTCCTGCGCGCGATCGACCGCGCCGGCGACCGGATCGTGGATCAGGACCGCCAGGCCCGCCTCGGCCGCCACCTGGGCGATCCCCGCTCCCATCGTCCCGGCGCCGAGCACCCCGACGCGCGCGACCGCGATTGGATCAGCGACCAATGAAGCGCGGCTCCCGCTTCTCTCCGAAGGCGGCGACCCCCTCGGCGTGATCATCGGTGCGTCCGGCAAGCTCCTGGAGGGCAGCCTCCATCGCGAGGCTCTCCGACAGGAGCGCATCTTCCGCGTGATTGATCGCGCGCTTGGCGTAGCCGATCGCGGTGGTCGGCGCCGCGGCGAGCCGAGCTGCCGCCTCCTGCGCCGCCGCGGCGAGTTCCGCCGCCGGAACGACCACGTTCACCAGGCCGGCCGCGTGCGCCTCGGTCGCGCTGAGCGGCTCGCCGCTGAAGATGAGCTGTGCCGCACGGTGGCGCCCCAGGGCACGCACCAGGACCCTCGTGGAGCCTGAGTCGGGGACGAGGCCAATGCGGACAAAGGCCTGGATGAAGCGCGCCTCCTCGGCCGCATAGACCAGGTCGCATGCCAATGCCAGCGAGACACCGGCACCGGCCGCGACTCCGTTGACCGCCGCGATCACCGGCTTGGGCAGGTCGCGAATGGCCATCACCAGAGGGTGGTACTCATCGGTCAGGACACGGCGGAAGTCGCGCTCCGCGTCGCCGCCGCGCAGGTCCGCCCCGCTGCAGAAGCCGCGCCCCGCGCCGGTGATGATCACTGTGCGCACGGTGTCGTCGCGGGCCGCTGCCTTGAGCCCTGCTCGCAACTCCCGCCGCATGGTCGCGTTCAGGGCGTTGAGGCTCTCCGGTCGGTCGAGGGTGATGGTGGCGACGCCGCCGGCCTGCTCGAAGCGGGTCGTTTCGTACTCGGGATCGGGCATGGCCGGATTCTACTCAACCAGGACGGCCCCGCCCTCCTCCGCCATCGCTGCCGCCACGAGCCGTCGCGCCTCGTGCCACTCCTCTTCGGGCACGCCGGGAAGCAGATCGTCCCAGACCGCGAGCATGGCGCCGCGCATCTGCCACATCCCCTTGGGCCGTGCCAGGAACCACAGGTGGAAGTGCTGGCTGCCGTCACCCCATCGGTTGACGTGCACGCGCCCGACCGCGTCGAGACGGCCGATCGCGCGCGCCACACGCTGGATCATCGATCCGAGCTCGCCCGTCAGCTCGACCGGCAGGTCCTCCAGGTCGTGGTGGGCGAGCGGCTGGAGGACGGCCACCATTGGCAGGCCGCTCGGCTCGCTGGCGATGCCGAGGCCCCACCGCTCGTCGCGCCAGACGACGAAGTTGCCGAGCTTGCCCGCGCACACCGGACACGGGTCGCCACCCGGCTCGCCGCGGCGCGGCGGTTCGGGCAGGATCGGCGGTTCGAGTGGCTTGACGAGGATCTCCCCCTCGAGCGGGAAGAGGTCGCTGTTCGCCACCTCGCCGAGGGCCAGTCGCCTGCCGATCGGCAGGCGGCGGAGATACGCACTCGGCTGCTCGCCGCCGCGGCGGGTCATGCCTCGGCCCTCAAGCGACGACGGAAGGCGCGTCCCTTCATCCGGTTCCCACAGATCGCCATGGTGCACCAGGCACCGGACCGGTTCCGCGAGGTGTCGTAGAAGGCCCATCGGCACTCGTCGTTGCCGCATACCTTCAACCGCTCCCACGAGCCGTCGGCCGCGGCCTCATGGACGGCGGCAAGCAGACGCCCGAGGGCCGGCCCGCCACCGCTCGGCTCGGGCTCGATGTGGATACCGCCGGCGAATGAGAGCCGAAGCGGCACCGAGGCGGCGATTCGATCAAGGCGAACAGTTGCGTCGGGGGCCACGGGCCGGCCGGCGTTGCCCTCCAGCAGATCCCGCAGCGCCTCCCGCAGTTCGAGGGCCATGACATGGTCCTGGGACGTCACGCGACGACCGCGAGCAATCAGCCCGTTGCGAGTCAGCCACGAGGCGAGAGAGGCCGGCGACCCGATCTCGTCGGTCCCCGCCTCCAGGTCCGCGGTGTTGATGAAGCCTCGCACCGCCTCGAGCCGGCCCGGAGCAGGTTGCGACCCGTGTCCGACCGGCTGCGTGTCTGGGCCTGAGATCTCATTCATGGAACCACCATGCCACGCTAGGCGGTTATCTGTCAAGGTCAGCAACTCCCAGATTCGACACCCGTTACAACACTTGACAGGTTAGCCTAACCGTCTTATGCTGTACGGCAGTTAGCATCTCAGTACGGTGGACTCCGATGATGAACCTGTACCAGCACCCAGACGACTACCTCGAGCGCTTCCACGCTGAGCGCGAGCGGATCGAACGGCGGGCGCGCCTGCTGCGCGAGCTCCGCGGGGTTGTACCTCCCTTTGACGGGCCTTCGCGGCGGCGTCTGGCGGAGACACTGCAGGAGCCATCTTCCGTGCGCCTCGAGCCTAGCGCCCGGTGAACTCCGGCTTCCGCTTCTCCAGGAACGCCGCCATCCCCTCCTTCTGATCCTCCGACGCGAACAGGAGGTAGAAGAGGCGGCGTTCGTGTGCGAGCCCTTCCGTTAGGTCCATCTCAAAGGCAGCGTTGACCGCCTCCTTGGCAAGGCGCGTGGCGATCGGCGACTTGGTGGCGATCTTCGCGGCCAGGGCCAGCGCGTCCTCCACCAGCAATTCGTCGGGCACCACCCGGGTCACCAGTCCGAGCCGATGCGCCTCTCGGGCGTCGATCGGCTCGCCGGTGAGCACCATCTCCATGGCGCGGCTCTTGCCAACGGCGCGCGTCAGGCGTTGTGTCCCACCCGCGCCGGGGATCACGCCGAGCTCGATCTCAGGTTGACCGAAGCGGGCGCTCTCGGCGGCCACGATCAGGTCGAGCGCCATGGCGAGCTCGCAGCCGCCGCCAAGGCACCAGCCGGCCACCGCGGCGATCACCGGCTTGGTGATGCGCCGGACGCGATCCCATTGCGCGATGCGGTTGCCGCGCAGCATGTCGATCGGGGAGGCAGTCGCCATCTCGCCGATGTCCGCACCTGCGGCGAAGGCGCGCTCGTTGCCGGTCACGACCATGCAGCGAATCGTCTCGTCGGCGTCGAGCTCCTCGAGCGCGCGGCACAGCTCGTCCATCACCTGCGCGTTGAGCGCATTCAGCTGCTTGGGCCGGTTGAAACGGAGCAGCGCGACGCGGCGCGCCCCGTCGCGCTCCACGATCACCAGCGGCTCGTCGTTCACGGGATCGCCTCGAAGGCGTCCGGCAGCGCCGCACCGCATGCTCCGCAGAACGCATGTGACGCTGGGAGCCCGGTCGCACCGCAGTCGAAACAGGTCCGCGGCGCACCGGCCAGGTGGCGCAGCTCCTCGTAGCGCGGTGCGCGCTTCCCGTGGAAGGCGGTCACCGCCTCGTGAGTCTCGTCAGAGGTCGAGTGCAGCGCAAGCCACTCACGGGCGTGTGTCACTGTCTGCGCCCACACCATGTCGCGCCACCAGTTCAGCTGCGTCTTGGTGTAGCGCAGCGCCTCCGGCAGCTTGGCTCGCAGACTCGCCGCCATCATCGCCACGGCGTCGTCGAGGTCGGCCCGTGGCACGACGCGGCTCACGAGCCCCCATTCCAGCGCCTGGGCCGCTCGGATCGGCTCGCAGAGCATCACGATCTCACGTGCCCGACGGTCCCCAACCAGCAGTGGCAGCCACTGGGTGGCCCCGCCGGCGGGGACCGAACCGTGTTCTGGCCCGACGTGCCGAATGTAGGCGTCGTCCACCATCACCGACAGGTCGCAGGCCATCTGCAGCTCGTTCCCGCCGCCGACGCAGGCCCCGTTGATCCGCGCGATGGTCGGCTTGCCGATGTTGCGCAGCCGGTCGTGCATCTCGATGAAGGCGCCCATCCAGCGCCAGTACTGGCCGCTCACGGCCCCCATCTCGGCCTGCTCGTCGAGGTCCGCCCCGGTGCAGAACGCGCGCTCCCCCGCGCCGGTGACGACGATCACCGCCACCGCGTCGTCCCACGACGCATCCTCGAATGCGCGCCCGAGCTCACGGAGCGTCTGAAAGTCGAAGGCGTTGAGGACGGCGGGGCGATCGATCATGACCGTCGCCACGCCCGCGGCCGCATCCTTGTGGTAGACGATCCGTTCGAACTCGAGCGCTCCGGGCTCGACCGGCAGGGGTGCGCTCGGCTCAGCCATCGGCCGGCTCATCGGCGACCAACAGGGTCACGCCCGTCTGCGCAAAGTTGCGCAGGTCTCGTCCGCTCTCGCGGCCCGCATCGGAGGCCATCGCCTCGTCGAGATCAGCGCGGCTGTCGAAGCTCATCTCGGCCATCAGGTAGAAGGCCGGGGGCCGGCCGCCGAGCCCATCGGGTCGGGTGAGGCGCAGATCGGTCAGCTTCGGATAGCGACGGATGATCGGGGTGTGAACGTCCCGATAGTGGGCGTCGAAGGCGACAGGATCCTCCGGCGCGCTGTAGAGGGCGATCAGCCGAACCACCGCAGCGTCAGTGCTTGAAGAAATCGGCGTTGATCTGCGTGTAGTTCGTCCACTGCTCAGGCACCGCATCCTCAGCGAAGATGGCCGTCACCGGGCACTCCGGCTCGCAGGCACCGCAGTCGATGCACTCGTCGGGGTCGATGTAGTAGATCGGCGCCTCATCGGTGGTCTTGATGCAGTCGACCGGGCAGACGTCAACGCACGACGCGTCCTTGACGCCGACGCATGGCTCAGCGATCACGTAGGTCATGGTGTCGAGATCCCTCGTGCAGGGTGGGTCATTCGGCAGACCTGAGAATACACCGATGACTCCCGCGATTCGGGTCTTCGCGCTCACGCGCGGCTAGCCGGCCCCCAGTTCGGCCGCCGCCGACTCGGCACGGAGTCGCGCATAGCCGGGCTTCACCTGTTCGTTGATGATCCGCAGCCGCCCATCGAACGGGTGGAAAGCGCTTTTGATCGCGTTGAGGGTGAGCCACTCCATGTCGGCGAGGTCCCATCCGAAGGTGGTGACCATGCTGGCGAACTCGTCCGACAGGCTGATGTTGCTCATCAGCCGGTTGTCGGTATTGAGGGTGACCCGGAAGCGAAGGCGCTTGAGCAGCTCGATCGGATGCTCGGCCAGGCTGGCCACCGCCCCGGTATCCACGTTGGAGGTGGGACACATCTCCAGCGGGATGCGCCGATCACGCACGTAGGTCGCAAGCCTGCCCAGCGTGACGCGTCCGTCCGGCGCGACCGTGATGTCGTCCACGATCCGCACCCCGTGGCCGAGTCGCTCGGCGCCGCACCATTGCAGCGCCTCCCAGATCGATGGCAGGCCAAACGCCTCGCCAGCGTGGATCGTGAAGTGGAAGTTCTCGTGGGCGATCAGCTGGAAGGCATCGAGGTAGCGCGTCGGCGGGTAGCCCTTCTCCGGGCCGGCGACGTCAAAGCCCGCCACGCCGGCATCGCGATGCCGCACCGCCAGCTCGGCGATCTCCACCGATCGCGCCGCCTGGCGCATGCCGCTGAGGAGCAGCTCCACCACGATCGGACAATTGGCCGACCCGCGCTGGACACCCGCGACTGCGGCATCCACCACGTCGTCAAGTGTCAGGCCCTCGCGCAGGTGTTGCTCGGGGGCGAATCGGACCTCGGCGTAGACAATTCCGTCGGCCGCCAGATCCTCCACCGATTCGGCCGCCACGCGCTCGATCGCCTCGGAGGTCTGCATCACCGCCAGGGTGTGCGTGAACGCCTCGAGATAGCGCACCAGCGAGCGGCCGCCTTCGCCAGGAGGGGGCTTGAACCAGGTCGCCAGCTCACCCGGGTCACCCGTTGGCAGCCCGGCGTAGCCGATCTCGCGGGCGAGCTCGATCAGCGTGGCGGGGCGCAGGCCCCCATCGAGGTGTTCGTGGAGCAGCACCTTGGGTGCGCGGCGAATGGTGGGCAGGTCGAGCGGAGCGGCGGCCATGTTGGGTTTTAGCCTAGCCCTCACGCGGGCACATCGGCAAGGGGAACCCGCTACCCTTGGCCGCCATGGACTTCGAGCGGACACCCCTCATCGTGGCCGCCGCGACCCCGTTGACCGAGGGCGGCCATCGCCTGGACGAGGCGGCCATCTGGCCGATGATTCGCTTCGGGGAGGAACACGGGGCTGACGGTGCCTTCGTCTGCGGCACCACCGGGGAGGGGATTCTGCTGACGTCCGAAGAGCGCATGCGCGCCGCGGTCGTCTTTCGCGCCGCGGTTCGCGGCATGCTGATCGTCCACGGCGGGGCGCAGTCCACCGCCGAGACGACCGAGCTGGCGGCCCACGCTGCTGAGATCGGCGCAGACGCGGTGGCGGTCATCCCGCCCCCCTACTTCCCCCTGG